>JAGQQZ010000298.1 GCA_020425915.1 Planctomycetota bacterium
CGCCCCGACACTGATCGTCGCGAACTGCTGGCCGATGACGAGACCGACGTCCCCGGGGTTGTTCGCCACGTTGACCGTCGTCGAGAACGCGCCAGCACCGTCCAGCGCGACGCCGCCGATCGATGCGAGCGCCAACGGGTTGATGTAGAGCGAGCACCCGGTCATGCCGATGATCGACAGGTCGACGCCGGTCGGGTCGGGCTGACCGAGGAACAGCGCCGCGAAGCCGCCGGACGGGCCACCCGAGCAGCTCAGGGTGTAGGACGAGCCGATCTGCGGCGCGCCACTGAAGCCGATCGAGAAGCCGCCACAGCCCGAACCGGAGACGACGTTCTGGGCGGCCGCGGACGAGACGAACAAGGAAACGGCGAGAGCGAGGGGAACGAGGATTCTCATGCGAGGTGCGAAGGTGTGTGAGAGAGGATGAGGAAGATCGACACGTGGGCGTTCGAGCGTTCGTCGTGAGACGCGATCCGTGTCGATTCGCGAGGGTCGCCGACGAACGACGAACCGTCAACCCACCCCGAAATGACGAACGCCACGATGATCTTCCGATCACCGTGGCGTCGAGAGCCAGCGACACTCGCGCATCGCCGTGCGCGGCTGCTCAGCTCACGTTCTGAGCAATCCGCGCACAGAGTTACCACCGCGCGCGGCTGCTGAACGCTCGCCCGTTACGACTGGATGGTCGTCGTCAGCAGGTCGGTCGTGACCACGCCGAGCGGGTTCGCGCCGATGCTGATCGCCGCGAACTGCTGGCCGATCACCACGCCGACGTCGCCGGGGTTGTTGGCGATCGAGACCGTCGTCGAGAACGCGCCCGAGCCGTCGGTCGACAGACCAGGGATCGTGGCGAGGAAGCTCAGGTTGATGTAGATGCTGCAGCTCGTCGCACCGATGAAGGTGATGTCGGTGCCGGTCGGGTCGGGCAGACCGATGAACAGCGCCAACGGGCCACTGGCGGGACCGCCGGAGCAGCTCAGCGTGTACGACGAACCGATCTGCGGCGCGCCGGAGAAACCGATCGAGAAGCCGCTGCAACCCGAGCCAGAGATCACGTTCTGGGCAGAGGCCGCGCCGGCGAGAAGCGAAACAGCGAGAGTGATGGAAGCGAACAGCTTCATGGTCTTGGTCTTCTTGAGGGGGGGCTAGTGGTGGTGAAAACGAGTGCCGGGAAACCGGCTGGCGTGTGGCAGCGATGACCAGATCGAGCGAGGTGCTCATCGCCACTGGTGTCTCCACGACGCGTGCGTCGTCGAGGGGGCAGAGTCTAGCCACAAAACTCGCGACTCGCACACCCCCCCCGATCCGCCGAAATCAACCGGGAACCGGAACGACTCGACGAGCCGTACCGCAGAGTCGCTTCAGCGCAATCGGGCAGCCGGCGCCCCGCGCGCCGTAAGTCCCGATCGCAGCGGATCCACGCGGATTCGCGCTCGCGCCAGACGACACCGAACGGGCCGTCCGCGGGCCGCCGACGAGTCCTCGATCTTTTGACATCCCGTCACGCTCGAGCGAATCGAGCGGCCGCGCAACCCGTCCCGGATCCGGGTCGACGGGATGGCGGAACGGCTCGCGGCCCGGCGCACCACCACGCCGGGCCGCAACCGTCGCCTGGGCGGCCGCCACCACACCC
>JAGQQZ010000299.1 GCA_020425915.1 Planctomycetota bacterium
GGGCCGCTTCGCCCGAGTTCATCGACAAGTCGATGGAGATCATCCCCGAGCAGATCGACCCGTTCTTCGAGATCCCTTGGGACGCGGACCCGCGCGGGTACATCGCCGCTGCGGTGGGAACGGGCGCCGCGATGAAGATCCGCACGGGGGGCGTCACGCCCGACCTCATCCCGCCGACGGATGCTGTCGCGCGGTTCATCCACGCCTGCGCCATGGCGCCCGTCCGCTTCAAGGCGACCGCCGGCTTGCACCACCCGGTCCGCGCCGAGCAGGCCCTGACATACGAGGACGGCGCGCCGCGGGCTGTCATGCACGGCTTCCTGAACGTGTTCGTCGCGTCGGTGCTCGCGCGGGCGCGACGCCTGGACGAGGCGACCATCGCGAAGATCCTGGACGAGACCGACCCCGGCGCGTTCACGTTCACGCACGACGCCATCGCGTGGCGCAATCTGGACATCGCGCCGGACGACGCGGACAAGTACCGCGAGACATTTATTACGTCCTTCGGCTCGTGCTCCTTCGAGGAGCCGGTCGAGGACCTGACCGCACTCGGATTGCTCGCACCACAACCGCAGGGATAGAGACATGCTGTACGAGATCAACGAGACGCACGACATCCAACTCCGCTCCTGGGTCGAATCAGCCAACGACCCCGACACGGACTTCCCCATCCAGAACCTGCCGTTCGGGATCTTCCACCGCGACGACGAGGACGACGACGACGCCCGCGTGGGTGTGGCGATCGGGGAGTACGTCCTCGACCTGGCCGAGTGCGCCAACGCGGGGTTGTTCGTGGATATCGACGACGAGGACGAGCCGCTGATCGAGGATCTGGAGTGCGACGCGCTCAACTCGCTGATGTGCAACGACCCGGAACGCTGGAGCGATCTGCGGGGGCGCGTCTCGGAGCTGCTGAGCGAAGACTGCGACGAGATCCAGGACGACGAAGAATTGCGCCAGCGCGTGTTGGTTCCGATGAGCCGCGCCGTGATGCAGTGCCCCGCGGAGATCGGCGACTACACCGATTTCTACGCGTCGCTCTACCACGCGACCAACGTCGGCTCCATGTTCCGCCCCGACAACCCGCTCTTGCCCAACTACAAGTGGATCCCCATCGCGTACCACGGGCGCGCGTCGTCGATCCGCGTCTCGGGCGACGAGATCGTCCGCCCAATGGGGCAGACCAAGGCGAACGACGACGCCCCGCCGGTGTACGCCCCGTGCAAGCTGCTCGACTACGAGCTGGAGGTCGGCTTCTTCGTCGGGCAGGGCACCGAGCCGGGCGAGACGCTCTCCATCGACGAGGCGGAGGAGAACATCTTCGGGCTGTGCCTCGTCAACGATTGGTCGGCCCGCGATATCCAGAAGTGGGAGTACCAGCCGCTCGGCCCGTTCCTCGCCAAGTCCTTCGCGACGACCATCTCGCCGTGGGTCGTCTCGCTCGAGGCGCTGGCGCCCTACCGGTGCCCGATCATCCGGCGCGGCGAGACGGACCCTAAGCCGCTGCCGTATCTCGCGTCGCCGGACGTCGAGACGCACGGCGGGATCGACATCACGCTCGAGGTGTTCATCACGACGGATAAAATGCGCGAATCCGGCGCCGAGCCGCACATGCTGTCGCGCGGGTCGTTCAAAGATATGTACTGGTCGATCAACCAGATGCTGGCGCACCACGCGTCGAACGGCGTCAACCTCGAGCCGGGCGACCTGCTCGCGTCGGGGACGGTGTCCGGCACGTCGCGCGGCGCCCGCGGTTGCCTGCTCGAGCTGACGTGGGACGGCGACCCGTTCGCCAACCCGCCGATCAAGGCGAGCACCACCGAGCGCACGCCAATCAAGCTGTCGAGCGGCGAGGAGCGCAAGTTCCTGCAGGACGGCGACGAGATCATCATCAGGGGATTCTGCGTCGCCGACGGTTTCCGGCGCATCGGCTTCGGCGAGTGCCGCGCAACGATCCTGCCGGCGGACGAGTAGCCGATGTCCCACCCGCCCATCGATCTCCGTTCCGACACAGTCACCCAGCCGTCCGAAGCCATGCGCGCTGCGATGATGGCGGCGCCGCTCGGCGACGACGTGCTGGGCGATGATCCGACCGTCAACGCGCTGCAA
>JAGQQZ010000300.1 GCA_020425915.1 Planctomycetota bacterium
GGGAAGTTGATCTCGAACTCCAGCCACCGTTCGCGCCGGACCCACTCGGTGAGGAAGTCGATGTCGAACACCAGCGTGCCACTGCCCCACTCCGTCGGTTCGATGAACCAACTGTGAACGTGACAGTCGTGCCACCCGATCTCGTCGAACTGCTCCTCGGTCCAGCGACGAATCGTCATCGCTCCGTCACCACGTCCGCTCTGGGCGCCAACATGTCCTCGAGGAAGAACGCGGCGAGGTCGTGCCGGCCGGAGACCCCGGCCTTGCGGTAGACGGCCGTCGATTGTTGGCGCGCCGTCGCCTCACCGACGCCGCGGATCGCCGCGACTTCCTTGTGGCTCAGTCCCTTGAGCAGCAACAGCGCGACGTCGCGTTCCGCGGGCGTGAGCCCCCAACGCCCGAACTGCCGGTCGATCAGCTCCCCGAGACCCTGCGAGAGATCCCGTGCCTCGTCACGCCAACGTTCGGCCTCCGCTCTGGAGCCCTCGAGGTCGGCCGCGAGTTCGGCCGCCGTCGCCTGCGCGATCGACTCGCCGCGGCGCGCTGCCGCGAGGCGCGTCAGCAGGGTGACGATCCCGACGGCGCCGACGATGGCGATCGAACCCTCGACGACGGCGTGACCGATCGTCGTGCCCTCGCGCAGGTCCCCGACGAGATCCGTCACCGCGAGCCCGACGACGGCCGCGAACACCGCGATCAGCAGCCAGTGCGCCCGTCTTTCGGCTCCTACACCTGTCGGATCCAGTCGCCGTAAGTCCATTGGCAGCAGAGCTTATCACACATGTCGGATCGATCGCGGGGCGTGCCGCGACGATCCTCTGCGTGGAATCGCGGTCGCGCGATTCGCGACCAGTCCTTTCCCACGACCAGGAGACCCTGAATGAACCTTCCGCTTCACCCGATGATCGTCCACGTTCCGATCGCGCTCGCCGTACTCATGCCGTTCCTGACGGCCGGTCTGCTGCTCGCCATCCGGCGATCCTGGTTCCGACCGCGGACCTGGGCGATCGCCACCGCCGCCCAGGCGGTCCTCGTCATCGGTGGGATGCTCGCGATGCGAACCGGCGAAGCCGACGAGGAGCGAGCAGAGTCGGTCGTACCCGAGACCGCGATCGAGGCGCACGAAGAGGCCGCGGAACGATTCGTGTGGGTCAGCGGCGTCGTGCTGTTGGCATCGTTCCTGCCGCTCGTGCTCCGTGGTCAGGGGGTGAAGACGTGGTCGCAGGTCATCACCGTCATCGGCACGGGCGTCGTATTCGGACTCGGGATCCAGGTCGGGCACGCCGGGGGCGAACTCGTGTATCGCCACGGAGCCGCCGCCGCGTTCGTCGGTTCGGGTGATGGGAGCACGCCCGCGGTGACGGCTCCCGCGCACGACGACGATGACGACTGACGGCATACGTCCGTCGACATCGCTCACCGCTGCGGCGCCAGATCCCGGAACAGCGCGAGCGCCTTGCGCCGCAACGGTCGCAGCAGCGGGTTGCCGGCCAGGCGCACGGACGTCGCGACGAGGTCGACGGTCCGTTCGATGAATGCCCTGGTCTGCTGGCGCGACTCCGAGTGGTCGTGGATCCAGTAGAGGACCATGCCCATGCTGTAGGTCCAGAGCAGCGCCGGCAGGTCCGCCGCGAGGTCCTTCGGCGGTCGAGGGCGCGCGCCGTCGACGACCGCGGCGAACAGCGCTTCGCCTTCGTGGCGGATGTCGTCGCCGGCGGGATGGAAAGGGTTGAGCGGGCTGCGCGGGTCGGCGGCGCTGCGGAACATCAACGCGCTGAAGCGGTGATACGGCTCGATGACCTCGAGCTTCTTCAGCATCACTCCGAGCAGACGGTCGCGGAACACCTTCGCGTCGCGCAGCACCGGCGCGGACGCCGCGACGTGGGCATCGTGCACCTCGCGGTAGAACGCCTGCAGCAGCATGTCCTTGCTCGCGAAGTAGTAGTACGCGTTGCCGGTCGAGACGCCGGCCTGTTCGGCGACCATGCGCATCGTCGTCGCCTCGTAGCCGTGCTCACGGAACAACTCGAGCGCGGCGTCGAGGATCTTCTCTCGCGTGCGTTCGGCCTTGCTCATCGGTGCTTCCTGGTCAGGGCTGCGAATCCGCTGATCGCGGCGCACAACCGTTCGGCCCAGCGACGTCCGCCGGGTCCAGACATCCGCAGGGACCAAGCACGGTAGTTGCGCAGGGCCCAGAGCACCACGAGCCAGCCGTTCGTGCCGCGGTAGACCGCGCCGTCGCTCGCCACGACGGTGACCCGCTCGAGCAAGGAGTCGAGTTCGAACGGGCACGATTCCCCCGCCGCGTCTTGTGCAGCGACGCAATCGACCGGCACGAACTTGGGCTGCCGATCGAGCCACGCGGCGACGCGGCGGCAGAAGCCGCATTCGCCGTCGAAGTAGACCTGCAGCGAGAGATCGTCGGGCTCCATCACGACACGTACGCGGTTCAGCGTGCCGGCAGCGTCCCGTCCGGCGGCACCGGGCGACGCGCATGGCGCAGCCGAGCCTGCTGGCGGATCCTGCTGAAGATGTAGAGATTGAAGAAGTGCATCAACCCGAGCACGACGAGCACGAGTCCGATCTTGTAGGACAGTGCTTCGACCGCCGACGTGGCCGTCTCGACGTGCTTCGCGAGCTTCAGCGCCAGCGAGACGTAGCCGAAGTTGACGAGGTAGAAGCCGACGACGAGCAGGTGGTTGACCGAGTCGGCGAGATCCTCGCGATCGTGGAACACGTCGATCAGGAACGGCCGGCCGTTGCGATGCAGGGTCCGTCCGACCCAGACCGTGAGTCCGATGCTGACGAGGATGTAGGTCGTGTACGCGAACAGGGTCGGGGTCATGGTTGCTCCGGGAAGGTCGGGTCGGCGGCCGGTTCGGCCGCTTGTTTGAACACGTTCAAAACACGCCTCCGCGGCCGGACTTTCCGCGCGACCCAGAAAAACTTGAACGCGTTCAACTCCTGTCGGGAGCGCCCTAGCGGTCAGTCAGCTCGATCTCGTCGTCCGCGATCGCAACGCGGAACGGTCCTGCACCCGAGACGGTCCCCCGCACCATGTGCTTGCTGTTGCGCGGCATCGCGACCCGTCCATCGGCCGTGACGAGGACGCAGCCGCCGTCGCCGCCGAACGCGGCCGTCTCGCGCAGCGCACGATGGGCCGCGTCGATGGGCGCCAACCCCGCGAGTTCGACGAGGTCCGCGACCCGCCGCGCGAACACGACCCGCGCCATCGCATCGCCGTCGCCGGTCGCGCTGATCGCGATGCGGGAATCGGCCCACGTTCCGGCGCCTACGATCGGCGTGTCGCCGACTCGGCCGGACAACTGGTTGACCAACCCTCCCGTCGAAGTGGCCGCGGCGAGGTGGCCGCGCGCATCGAGCGCGACGGCGCCGACCGTCTCGCGACGATCCTCCTCGTCGGAGTGGTCCCGCACGACGTCCCCGCGTTGCCGGTGACGCTGCCATTGCGCGCGGCGATGTTCGGTCACGAAGTAGTCACGAGCGACGAGTTCGAGACCGTTCGCCTCCGCGTACTCGTCGGCCGCGCGACCGAACAGGAGTCCGTGAACGTGGGGCAACAGGGCCTCGGCAGCACGGATCGGATTCCTGACACGCGTCGCCCCGACGATCGCCCCGGCCCGACCGGTCGCGCCGTCCATGATCGAGGCGCTCAGCTCCGCCTGGCCGTCGCGGCACAAGGCCGCACCGCGACCGGCATTGAACGACTCGTGGTCCTCGAATACGACGACCGCCGCGACGACCGCTTCGATCGCGCTCCCGCCGTCGAGCAGACAGGTCCGGCCGGCGCGCAACGCGCGCGAGACGGCTGCGTCGTACTCGCGCCGACCGGGATACTCGACCCGCTCGGCTCGCAACGTTCCCGCACCACCGTGGACCGCGATCGCGA
>JAGQQZ010000301.1 GCA_020425915.1 Planctomycetota bacterium
CGGAGAGGAGTGCGCGCGCCGCGTCGATCGGAGTGCAGATCGCGGGAGGCTCCGGACGAGTGAGCTGCTCGAGCCGTGCTTCGTCGAGCAACAGCATGGCCAGGTCACCCGGATCGCACGGCGCGAAGAACGCGGTCGAGTCCGGTGCCGCGTGCTCGCGGTACGACGGCAGGTCGGCCGCAATGACCGGTAGGCCGAGGCACTGCGCTTCGTCGAGCGTCAGGCCGTACGACTCGTGGCACATCGAGGGCAGGACCGCGTAGTCGGCTTCGATGGTCGCGAGGTCCTCGGGCGAGAAAGCGCCGTGCAAGACGACCGGCATGTCCTTGGCACGCGCCTCGAGTCGGTCACGGTAGGCCGGATCGTGTGCGGCGCCGAAGACGTCGAGGGTCCAGCCGCCGCCGACGGAGAACATCGCGTCCAGCACGAGGTCCAGTCCCTTCTCGGGGTACAGCGAACCCCAGGTCACGAGCCGCTTGCCGCGCTTCGGTGGTTCGGGCAGGCGCGCGGGGACCTGCAGCAGCGGCGGAGCACTCGTGCGGATCGGACCGAGTTCGGCGCTGGCCGTCGACTGCAACCCAGCGGCGTGGGAGGCACACGGCGCGTACCGAAGATGCGCTGCCGCGAACTCGTCGGCGAAGTCGTCCCGATGGTCGGCGAACGCGTTCGCACGCTCGGTCGCGCCCAGGAAGTCGTCGGTTTCCGGTAGCGTCGGCGTGTCGTCCCCGAACCGGCGCACGGGTGAGGCGAAGGTCGAGAAGAAGTCGTGTCCGGTCACCGCGACCACCGCGCCCGCCTCGCGCGCGCGCCGCGCGAGGTCCGACGTCAATCGGATCCAATGGTGCACGTGGACGACGTCGGGCGCCTCCCGCGCGAGGAGCTCGTCGAACGTCGCGCCGACCAGCGGCGACCATGTCTTGTACCAGGACTCGTAGAACAGGTCCTCCCGGTGCAGTCTCAGAACGCGCAGGCCATCGACGTCGAACTCGTCGACGCGCGTGCTCGACGCCGGTTCGATCGAGCCGCAGACGACGGTCACCGCGTGGCCATCCGCGGCCATCGCGCGCGCGAGCGCTTCGACCGTACGCTCGGTGCCGCCCGTGAGCTCGGGAGCGAAACCGTGGACGACGTGCCAGACCTTCACGCCTCACCCCGCGGTTGGAGCCGATCGACGTCGGCCGCCGTGATCCGATGGCCGAGGAGACCGGCGACGATCCCTCGCCCCTTCGCCATCGCTCCGCGAACTCCGGTCCCGGACACGAACGCAAGGGGCCACAACAGACACTCGAACAACAGGAACGCGGCCCACGACGACCACGTTCCGTACCTGCGGAGGTAGCGCACCGTGTTGACCCCCATCATGTACTTGCGCAGCGGCGACCGTCCGCCTCCCGACGAACGACTCGGATCGTGGACGATCGACACCCACGGCAACCACACGCTCTTCTGCCCCACCGCGCGCAGTCGGTGGCCGAGGTCGACGTCCTCCCAGTACATGAAGTAGTCCTCGTCCAGACCGCCGGCTCGCTGCAGTGAATCGAGCCGGAACAGGGCGCAGGCCCCCGGCAGGAACTCGACCTCCTCCGGGCCCGCGGTCCGCGGCGCGGGCTCACCGCCCTGGTTGCGCAAGTAGACCAGGTTCGGCCGGAACGCGACGCCACCGCCTTGGCTCCACGCCCTCCCGTCGGTGTCGACGATCGTCGGGCCGACGGCGCCGACCGCGGGGTCGTTCTCGAGCACGTCGACGAGCGGCGACAGGCTGCCCGCCGGGATGCGCACGTCGTTGTTGAGGAACAGGACGAACTCCGCGCCTCGTTCAGCGGCCCAAGCGATGCCACGGTTGAGCGCTGCGCAGTAGCCGAGGTTTCGCTCGAACACGAGACAGTCCGTGTTCGGATCGAACTCAGCCGCGACCTGCAGCCGCTGCGCGGAGTCATCACCCGAGCCGTTGTCGATCAACAACGTGTGTAGCCCCGGCTGTTCGAGCGCCCGCAGGTCCTCGAGCACTCGCAGGGTCTCGGTCGGCAACCGCCAGTTGAGCACGAGCGCGACCAGGCGCGGTCGATCAGCCACAGATCCCCCTGACGACACGCCAGTACAGCGCAAACCCTCGGTCGCTCGTCCGGCGCAACCAAGCCTTGAAACCCCGGTCCGCGAGTCCCGGATTGGCGGTCATCGGTAGCGCGACGAGCAGGTCTCGATCGGGCCGCACGCGGATCGACTGCACCGGGCGTCGTCGTCGCAAGATGGCCGGGAACGCCAGCAGCGCGGCGAAGTGGCCCCGCAGAGCCGCGATCGCGTGCCCCCGACTGACCGCGAAACCGAAGTACAGCCCGGCGTAGGCGAGCTGCGCGGGAAGGGTGAACAGCAGCGTCCGCCAACGCATGCAGGCGCCGAGCACGAACCAACGGTTGCGGCAGTGCAGGAAGGTGCGACGCGCCGGGTACGGCGCTTCGGCCGATCGCACCGACAGCCCCACCGTTCCGCCGAGGTGGAGGCAGCGCGCCTCGGGCGCGAGCCGGATGTCGTGCCCGCACATGCGGACGCGCCAACTGAACTCGTTGTCCTCGTAGAGGATGAACATCTTCTCGTCGAATCCGCCCACGGCACGATAGACGCTGCGCCGGGTCAGGAAGCACAGCGCGATCGCCGCTCCAACGGGTCCCGAAGGCGCCGTCGCCGACGACAACGGTCGGAACCAGTTGTGTAGCACGAGCGTGCCGAGGAAGTGCAGGTCGGCGTGGTCGTAGTGGACCCGATCGGGGTCGTCGCCGCACAAGCTGCGCGCCTGGACGATCGCCGTCTCGGGCGCTCCGTCGAGCTCGGCGCGCAGCGTGGCGAGCGCGCCGGGCTGCAGCACGACGTCGTTGTCGAGCAACAAGCAGGTCTCGTTCGACGCCGCGTCGACGCCGAGATTACGCGCCCGCGCAGGTCCTCGATTGTCGCCCGCATCCAGGATGCGCACGGCCGGATAGTGCGCCGCCACCCACGCCGTCGAACCGTCGTCACTCGCGTTGTCGACGAGCAGAACCTCTTCTGGCGCCGGATCTTGCGCGTGCAGCGCGGCAAGGCAGTCCGGCAGGTACGCGAGGCCGTTGAAGTTGACGACGATGGCGGAGATCACGAGCTGAGGATCGTAGCCCGACACGGTGCGAGCACGTGCACCGGATCGTCGTTCCGCGGGCCGCGAAAAAAGCTGCGCGCGCGTCGCGAGGTGATCGACGACGTCAGGTTCCCATGCCAAGGGAGTGCGATCGGATCGCACCGTGACTTGCCGCACGAGACCAATTGAGAGGCGGCCACCGCGCGACGAAAACAGTGGCTCGGCCATGAAATTTCCGAGCCCCCCAAGCTTCCTTGGTCGTAACGCGGCGAGACCTGCCGCGTTCGATGCGGGTTTACGGTCCGCCGCCCCTCAAGCTCAACCATGGTTCGACTCCACCTGCGGTGTGCCGTCGCGGCGCTACTCCTGCCCATGGGCCTCGCGGCCCAGTTCGTGACCACCGACGCCGACAAGGCGACGACGCTCCCCGTCACGATCATCGGGTCCAACGGCACCTACAACGGAGCAGCGGCGTACTTCGTCACCGACGAACAAGTCTGGACCGACGGTACGTTCCAGGTCCAGAACGGCACGAGCGGTCGCTGCGACCTCGTGATCGACAACGGCGGCACACTGCGGATCGAGGACTCGTCCCTGCAGGTGCGCGGCAACATCTGGTTTCGTGAGGGTGGCACGCTGCAGCTGATCCGCACCGACTGCACGCTGCGCAACTCGTATCCGCGACAGTACAACTACGAATGGGAAGGGGGCCACCTCTACACCAAGAGGTGCACGATCGGCGGCTACGACAACGGCTCGTCGCAGATCACGAACTTCTGGCTGAACCGCGGCTTCTGGACGCTCCGCGACACGGTCGTGCAGCACTCGGGGGGCATCCTGCTCGGCTACCTCGGCCACCTGCCCGGCATGCAGGGTGGCAGCCTCGACGCCGACGGACTCGTGGCCGGGATCGCGTCGGACGCGGTCGTCATGCTCGGACGCGGAGACGCGACGGTCCGCAACAGCCGGTTCCCGATCAAGATGGACCTGTACGCGACGCAGGGCGGGACCGTCGACCTCGACCTGCAGCACGACACGACGATCGACCACCGAGTCTACGGCGACGCGAACGTGCACGACACGTTCTACAACGCGCCCGTCACGGCGCACATCCCGGGCTCGCCCTGGCGTCTCGAACTCGTCAACACCTCGGTCGTCGACTGGGCGGTCGCGATCAACGAGGTCCGCCCGAACAACCCGGCCTTGGACATTCGCTTGCACAACGCGAGCAAGGTGAACCTCCGGGTCATGGGCCACGACCTGACCGGATCCCCGACGCTCAGCGGACCATGGCGCAGCTACTACCCGGCGCCGATGCCGCTGCCCGGGCTGCCGGCCTCGCAAGCACCGGGCGAGCACGGGATCCCGCCAGGCTGTTCGATCACGATCGGCAACGCGACGTTCAGCGCGCCGTCCAACCAGTGGGCCTATCCGACCGACTGGGCGTTCAACTTCTGGGGCGACTCGACGAACTTCACGATCTCGGGGAGCATGCGGATCGGCGAGCTGTTCATGGACGACGCGGCACGCGTCACGCTCCAAGGGTCGGGGGAGTACAACGCGGGAATCCTCGCGCAGACGTTCGACATCAACGGGCTGGCGAACCTCACGATTCGCAACGCGACGATCGGCAACGCCGGCTCCGGGTTCCAGGCCGCGATCACTTCCTACGGCCGCGCTTCGGTCACGCTCGACAACGTCACGACCCAATCCGTGCTGCTCCGCACGGCGCGCGGACTCTGGTGGCCGCACCAGGGCGTGAATCTCGCGACGATCGACATGTCGAACTACCTCGAGGAAGGAGACCTCGGTCTGCAGAGCGCACACTCGGGTTCGATCACGATCCACGACGCGTCGACGACGCAGAACACCGACCTCCAGAACCTCGACTTCGAGGGAGCCGTACAAGGAGGCCGCCCCGACTACTGGGCGGTCTCGAACGTGAGCGGCTACCAATCGGCGACGCACCGTGCTGGTGCGTCGTCGTTCACGTACGCGAGCAACAGCGGATCGGGCAGCATGCGCAAGCGGTTGACGATCCCTCCCGAGACCGACGTCGAGTTCGACGGCTGGATCCAACTGACGACCGCGACCAGCGGCGCCACCGTCAAGGCGTTCGTGCAGGGATCGTCCGGCAACCGCCGCGAAGTCACGCCGATGCTCGTCGTCGGCAGCTGGGCCTACTTCTGCACCGGCGCCTACGTCGTCCGCAGCAACGACACGTGGGTCGAACTCGGCGTCGAGCACGCCGGTGGTAGCGCCTACCACGAGATGCGCTGCGACGCCTTCCAGGTCCGGACCTCGAGTTGGTGGGAGGACGACAACCTCGGCAACCTCGCGTTCGAGGACGACCGCATCGGCGAGATCCCCGGTCTGGACGAGAGTGGCAACGGTCCGAATCACTGGCACAACTGGCGGACGTTCGCCCAGATCGAGACCAACGACCTGCGCCCCGGCACGTCGGGAAGCCGCGCGATGCGCATCTCGACACTGACGCTGTCCTCGCAGCTCCACAAACGACTGTCGTTCATCGAGCCCGGCCAGACGATCCGATTCCGCGGTTGGGTCAAGCCGCTGAACGGCACCGCCGACCCGGTCAAGGTCATCGTCAGCGAGTACGACTCGAACTGGTGGGACCTCAACTACGGCAACAACGCCGGCGTCGTGCTCTCCGGGTCGACGTGGCAGTCGTTCGACCTCACCTACGTCGTCCCCGGCGGCTCGCTCAAGGCCGACGAGACTTCCCTGACCGTGTCGTCGAACGGCGCCTACCTGATCGACGACTTCTCGGTGGAGATTCAATGATCCGTCCCCTGCTCGCGCTCGCAGCCACACTCGTCCTCCCGGCGCTCGTCTCGGGCCAAGCGACTCGCGTCTGGCCTTCCGTCTACCAGACCCAGGCCGGCGAAGGCGCGATGAGCGCGCCGTTCACGCTCAACCCCGGTCAGATCCGGAACGACGCCCGGTCGATCACCACGATCGACGCGCAGTCCCTGCCGTTCGGCCCGGGCAGCGTCATCAACGAACTCGCGTTCCGTCGCGACACGCTCGACGCACAGACCTACGGCGCGGTCACCGGCTACTGCGAGGTCTACATCGGTGTCGTCGAGAACGGCATGCTTCCGACCGGCAACGCACGCTGGCTCATGCGGGACGCGAAGAAGGTGTTCGCCGGGAACCTCTCGATACCCGCCGCATCCCGACCGAGTTCGGGCACCGCCCCGTTCTCGCTCGTGATCCCGTTCCAGTCGACCTGGACCTACCCTGGCGGCGACCTCGGCTTCGAGGTCAGCTGGGTCGACTCCGCCGGCAACAAGTGGCGGCGCGACGCCGTCGAGATCGAGGATCGTGTCGACGGCACGTTTTCGAACGTCGGTGGACACGGCATGTTCGGCACGCACGACTATGCGCCGATGCAGTGGATCGATCCCGGTGAAGCCGTGCCGGGTGGCCAACTCACGTTCCATCTGGAGGGCGCCCCGCCAGAGCGCCCGTTCGGATCCGCCGTCCACTACCTCGGCCAACTCCGTTCCCAGCCCATCCAACTCCAGCAGCACCCCTACGTGGGCGGCGAGTTCTGGATCGAACCGTTCCTCTCGCGACTGCTGTTGACGAGCGATCACGCGAGTGAGTACGCGCGCGCGACCGTGAGTTGGAATCTCAACAACGACCCCGCCCTGTCCGGGATCGTGTTCGCATCCCAGTGGCTGGTCCTCGATGCGCACCAGAACGTCCGCATCCCGGTTCTTCCATCGGACGCGATGACGGTGGAGGTCGGTTCCGCGTCGACGACGGATCACATCGCCTACGGCCGCTCGCTCTGGGCCTACGGCAAGGGATCGAACCGCAACCAGGCGCTGCAGCGCGGTCCGCGCAACTACGTGCCGGTCACCCGGTTCGGCGGGACCTTCCAGTAGGCGCGACGGGGCTTTCCCGGTTTCCTGGGCGTAGCCACTCGCTACGCTCGGGCGCCGAAGCACCGTGAGCTCCGACCTCTCACAACTCACGATCGACCGATCGACGCGGCGGCAGCGCCGCCGCGCCAACCCATGGCCCGTGCGCATCGGTGCGCTCGTCGTCCTGGGCGCGGCCCTGTGGCTGTTCTGGACGCCGGTTCAGTCCTGGATCGACA
>JAGQQZ010000022.1 GCA_020425915.1 Planctomycetota bacterium
GCGCAGAGATCAACGGTTTCAAGGACAGCGATGCCTACCGAGAAGGCTCTCGACTCCTCGAACTGCGCGGACAGATCGAACAACGTCGTGCCGAAGTCAAGGCCGCCGAGAACTCCCTCGTGCGGGCCGCTACGCGGGTGAGCGATGCCGAGTCCGCAGTCTCCAAGGCGTCCGACACGGTCTTGGCCGCCGAGGCGAACCTCGTTGACGCGCGCCAGCAACTCGACATCGCCGCAGGCGCCGCGAATGCCGACAGCGTGGCCGCGGAGGCGGCCGCCACGGCTGAAGGGTCCGCCGACGCCGACGATGCCGAGCGACTGATGAGCGCGCACATCGCAGCCCGCCGGCAGTCGATCAAGGACATACGCGCAGCACTCCGCGCCCACGATCAGGCGTTGCAGCAGCGAGACGCGCACGCAGATGCTCTCGCCGACAGCGTGACCGCGCTCGACAGCGCGATCGACGCCACTCGGCGGGCGCGAAACGCGCTCGACGCTGCGGTTGAGACGTTCGACCGCGATGTGCGGACCTGGGCCCGCTCGTGTCAGCAGGTCGCGACAGATCGCCTCCTCGCCGCCCTTCCCGACGATCTGTCCTCACCGAGCGACGTCGCAGCGGCCCTTGCCGGGCTTCGCAACGACATCAGCCGCGAGCACGAACGACACGTCAGCGGGCTGCGTCACGAACAACAGCGCCTCGATTCAGCGAAGATCGACCTCGAGTCCGAGCGCGAGCGCTTCGCTTCCGGGTCGCTGGTCGAACCGATGACGCCGTCGTGGCGCACTGATCGCAGCGGCCAAGTGGGTGCAGCACTCTGGCGCACCGTCGACATCGATCCCTCGGTGGTCAGCTCGGAGCTCGACGGTATCGAAGCGGCGCTGACAGCATCCGGCCTCATCGACGCATGGATCCGCCCCGACGGTGGCGTCGATCTCGAGCGAGCCGACGTGCATCTCGTCGCTGCCCCGCTTCCCGGTGAGACCCTGCGGTCGATCCTCGTACCGATGAACGATGTCGGCCTGGATCCCGATCTCATCGAT
This sequence comes from Planctomycetota bacterium, assembly GCA_020425915.1. GTDB lineage: Bacteria > Planctomycetota > UBA1135 > UBA1135 > UBA2386 > JAGQQZ01. The sequence continues at coordinate 1,041 of JAGQQZ010000022.1, forward strand.
CGCGTCCTTCGCTCGATCCGCATTGTCGAGACCGTCCGCGGTGATCACACCGTCCACGACGGGTCATCCGACCTCGAGATCGGACGCGACGGGTCGTTTCGTGTCGGCGCCGCGGTCGGCCATGGCCGTATGCAGGAGGCCGAGCTCCTCGGTGCCGAAGCACGCGAACGTCGCCGTCTCGCCCGCCTCGCGGAACTCGAGTCGCTGATCGCCGCGAACAGAGACGAGCACCGACGACTCGGCGAACGAGTCGACACAGCTACCCGGCAATGGAACGCGGTAGCCGCCGAACTCGCCACCGCACCCGATGGACGCGGTGTCCTCAGCGCCGAACGTGACATCGTCGCCGCCGAGGCGGGCGAAGGTCAGGCCCGGAAACAGCACACGCAGGCCCGCGAGCGACTCGACTCGAGCGAACGTGCAGTACGCGACGCCGTTCGCCGACTCACCGTCGAAGCCTCTCGCCACCAGGTACCCGCCGACCCGGCTGGGCTCGACGACCTCACCGACGCGCTCGGCGTCTTGGAACGAAGCACAACGTCGTGGGCTCGCCGCTGGCGTGATCGACACGCCGCCAGCCTCGGCGTCGAGCGGGAGCAACGTGAGCTCGTCGCCGCAACCGGTGCGGCCGCCGACGCACAGGAAACCGTTGACCGCCACGAACGAGCGCTCGCCGACCTCGTCTCTCGCATCACCGCGATCGAGGAGGCTCTCGGCTCGCAGTATGACGACGTGCTCGAACGC
>JAGQQZ010000302.1 GCA_020425915.1 Planctomycetota bacterium
GACTTCGAGGTCGTCGCGATCAACGACCTCGCGGACGAGGCGTTGCTCGCGCACCTGCTGAAGTACGACACCGTGCACGGTCGCTATCCCGGCACCGTGCGAGCCGGCGAGGCGCAGATCGAGGTCGATGGAAGATCGATCAAGACCTGCAAGGAGCGCGATCCGTCCGCGTTGCCGTGGGGCGACCTGGGCGTCGACTTCACCGTCGAGGCGACGGGGATCTTCCGGACCCGGGCCGATTGCATGCAGCACGTCGCCGCTGGTGCGAAGAAGGTCCTCCTGACGGTCCCGCCCAAGGACGAAGTCGACGCGATGGTCGTCATGGGGGTCAACGAGGACGTGCTGAAGGCCGAGCACCGCGTGATCTCGAACGCCTCGTGCACGACGAACTGTCTGGCGCCGATGGCCAAGGTCCTGCACGAGTCGTTCGGCATCGAGAACGGCCTGATGACGACCGTGCATGCCTACACGAACGATCAGCGCATCGCCGACATGATCCACAAGGACATGCGGCGGGCGCGGGCCGCAGCCGCCAACATCATCCCGACGACGACCGGCGCGGCTCGGGCCGTCGGCAAGGTGATCCCCGAATTGAACGGCAAGCTCGACGGGTATGCGCTACGAGTCCCGGTGCCGGACGGTTCCGTCGTCGACCTGACGGTGAACCTCGCCAGGACGGTTTCCGTCGGCGACATCAACGGCGCGCTGCGATCCGCGGCGGAAGGCCCGATGAAGGGAATCCTCGGCTACACCGACGACCCGATCGTGTCCTCCGACATCGTCGGTGACCCGCACAGTTCGTTGATCGACGGACGGTGCACGTTGGTCGGCGGTGACGGCAAGTCGGCCAAGGTCGTGAGCTGGTACGACAACGAGTGGGGCTACAGCAACCGTGTCGTGGATCTCATGGCGAAGGCCATGTCACTCTGACCAATGGCATTTCGAACTCTTCAGTCTCTCGACCTCGCTGGCAAGCGTGTCCTCGTTCGCGTCGACTTCAACGTTCCGTTGGACGACGATGGCCGCGTGACGAGTGACGCGCGGATCCGGAACGCGCTGCCGACGATACGCGCGATCCTCGCGGCGGGTGGTCGTCCGGTCCTCATGTCGCATCTCGGCCGACCCAAGGGTCAGGTCGTGGACTCCATGCGCATGAAGCCCGTAGCCGAACGACTCGCCGAGTTGCTCGGCAGCGAGGTGCGCACGGCGCCCGATTGCATCGGACCGGAGGTCGAGGCGATGACGCGCGATCTACCGTCCGGCGCATGCCTGATGCTCGAGAACCTGAGGTTCCATGCCGGCGAGACGGCTGGCGACTCGACGTTCGCGGATGCGTTGGCGCGCCTGGGTGACGTCTACGTGAACGACGCGTTCGGCACCGCACATCGGGCACACGCGAGCGTCGTCGGCGTCGCCGAACGACTGCCGAGCGCGGCCGGCCTCCTGCTCCAATCGGAGCTCGAGGCGTTCGAGAGAATCCTCGAACGACCCGAGCGCCCGTTCGTGGCGATCCTCGGTGGCGCGAAGGTCAGCGACAAGCTGCCGGTCATCCGCAACATGCTCGACAAGGTCGACGTTCTCGTCATCGGCGGGGCGATGGCGTACACGTTCCTCGCCGCAGCCGGGCTCGAGACCGGCATCTCGTTGACCGAGCCGGACCTGTTCGACGAGGCACGCAAGGTGCGGGCCGAGGCCGAGCGACGTGGAGTCTCGTTGTTGCTACCGACCGACCACGTCTGTTCGACCGAGTTCGGCGGAGCACCGGAGGCTCCGACAGGCCCCGCGGTTCCGTCTGGACGGATGGGGCTCGATATCGGCCCGGAGACGATCGCTCGCTACGACGAAGCCATCCGCGGCGCGAAGACGATCGTGTGGAACGGACCGATGGGTGTGTTCGAGAACGAGGACTATCGCGCGGGTACCGCGGCCGTCGCGCGCGCCGTGGCCGAGTCCGCCGCCTTCTCCGTCGTCGGAGGCGGCGATTCGGTCGCCGCCGTCGAGCTACTCGGTCTGGCGGACCGCTGCAGCCACGTCTCGACGGGGGGCGGGGCGTCGCTCGAACTGCTCGAGGGCAAGACCC
>JAGQQZ010000303.1 GCA_020425915.1 Planctomycetota bacterium
CGCGGCCATGGCGGCGCTGCAGATCGACAACGCCGAGATCCACATCGACGGTGACGAGGTCCCGGGAATGGACGGTTCGGCGCGCGAGTTCGCCGAGCGACTGGAAGCGGCCGGAATCGTGGACCAGCGGTCACCGCGCCGTCGCTACGCCGTCCGAGAGCCGGTCTACGTCCGAGACGGAGATGCGTCGCTCGTGGCGCTGCCCGGCAACGGCGGACTGACGATCGACTACAGCCTCGATTTCCCGGACGGGCTGGGTGAGCTCAGCAAGCAACGCCAGACCGTCCGATTCGATGTCGGGCACGACAGCTTCGTCGACGACATCGCGAGCGCGCGCACGTTCGTGTTCGAGCACGAGGTCGAGCACCTCGTCGCAGCGGGGCTCGGCAAGGGCGCCAACTACCAGAACACGATCGTCCTCGGGCCGCAGGGGGTCAAAGAGAACACGCTGCGCTGCGATGACGAACTGCCGCGACACAAGATCCTCGACTTGCTGGGTGACATCTCGCTGCTCGGCACCGATCTCGATGCACACCTGATCGCGAGTCGTTCCGGTCACGGACTCAACATGAAGCTCGTGCTCGCATTGCTCGAGCAGATGGAGGCCGACGAGGTCGCCGGCGAGGTCATCCACGACACCGGGCTCGAGATCCGCGAGATCATCAACCTACTGCCGCACCGCTACCCGTTCCTGTTGATCGACCGGGTCATCGAACTCGACGGCTACCGGCGCGCGGTGGGGATCAAGAACGTGACGATCAACGAACCGTTCTTCCAGGGACACTGGCCGGGCGAGCCGATCATGCCCGGCGTGCTGCAGCTCGAGGCGATGGCCCAGCTGTCCGGCGTGCTCCTCCTGCGAAAGCTCGAGAACACCGGCAAGCTCGCGGTGCTCTGGAGCATCGACAAGGTCAAGTTGCGTGGCGCCGTGACCCCGGGAGATCAGCTGCGCATCGAGGTCGACACGATTCGCGCGAAACCGAAGCTCGGCCACGTCCAGGCGCGGTGCAAGGTCGCCGGCCAACTCGTCGCGGAAGCCCAGTTCAAGTTCACCCTCGTCGACGCCTGAGGCGCTGCGCATGGACCCGATCCGCGTCGCCGTCGTCGGAGCCGGGCATCTCGGCAAGCACCATGCGAGGCTGCTGCACGGGCTCGACGAGGCCCGCTTGGCCTACGTCGTCGACAGTCGTGCGGATGTCGCCGAGCAGGTCGCCACCGCATACGGCGCGGAATCGTCCACGGACTTCCGGGCGCTGGTCGGTGCGGTCGACGCGGCCTGTGTGGTGACTCCGACGGAGACTCACCGCGAGATTGCCGGGTTCCTGCTCGAGAACGGCGTCGACGTGCTGGTCGAGAAGCCGATCGCGCCGACTGAGCAGGCCGGGCGTGAACTCGTCGAGATCGCTCGCGAGCACGGACGGATCCTGCAGGTCGGGCACGTCGAGCGCTTCAACTCGGCGCTCGGGGCGCTCAAGGACCTCGATCTCGCTCCGCGCTACATCGAATCGCAGCGGCTTGCGCCATTCTCGTTCCGGAGCGTCGACATCGGTGTCGTGCTCGATCTGATGGTCCACGACCTCGACATCGTCCTGGACCTGATCGGCAGCGAGGTCGTCAGCGTCGAGGCGTTCGGCGGCGCGGTGTTCACGCCTGCCGAAGACATGGCGACGGCGACGCTGAAATTCGAGAACGGCGCCATCGCGCAGCTGACCGCCAGCCGGATCGCCCTCAAGCCGATGCGGCGGATGCGGATCTTCTCGCCGGACGGATACGTCAGCCTCGACTTCCACGAGGCGCAGGGCACGCTGATCCAGAAGTCGCCGAGTTGGGACTACGAGAAACTGGACCTGCGCTCGGTCGACACGAGCAAGATCGACGACCTCTGGCGGTTCGTGTTCGACGGCCTGCTCAAGGTCGAGCAGATCCAGCTCGATTCCGGCAATCCGCTACGGGACGAACTGTCGTCGTTCCTCGGTTGCGTCCGTGACCGGGCCGAGCCGGTGGTGTCGGGCGAGCAGGGTTGCCGCGCCGTGGCGCTGGCCTGCCGCGTGCTCGAGTCGATCAAGGGCAAGACCTGGTAGCCTCGGGTTCCTCCCGTTGGCGTGGGCGTTTCCGACGGTCGCGGGTCGTCCCGGGCGTTGCGGTCGCCCGATCCCAGGGTAGAAAGGACTTCAGAGAAGCACCTTGCTGCAGCGTTCGTGATCGCACGTGAGGCCGAGGTGAACCGATGCTTTCGTCCTCGGGGTCCGATCCTGAGAAGTGTGCAGCACCGGGTGGCGAGAGCCTACCTACGAGCTGCCGCGTTCCGGGGGGTCCCCACTTGATACGACGGGTTCACTGGCCACACATCCTGCGCACGACGCAGCGTGGCGGGTGCTTCTCGAATTCCTTCCGCGATCGCGCTATCCTCACGGCCATTCGACCCGAGGGCGGTTCCATGGGTCGGCAAGCAGCCATCGGACGCGGCGCTCGAGCGTGCGTCCGAGACCGAATCGAGGTGAACGGATGGGGCGCCTACTCTTGTTGCTCGCGCTGGGCGGATTGGCCTGGTACGGCTACGGCATCTACTTCGGCGAAGAAGCCGAGGGCAGCGGAATCACCGAGCTCGACGAGCGAGCGCTGAGCGTCGGTGAATCGCGCTCGGACGACGTTCCGGAGGTGGTCTCGGTCGAGCCGTCGGATCCGCCGACGGCGGGGGACGCGATCGACCGGCTGGTCGCGCGGTTGCAGGACGGCGACCCAGAGGTCCGGGAAGCCGCGTTCACGGCCTATCGGAACGCTGGAGCGTCGCAGCGACCGCGGATCGAGCGGGCGATACGGGACCTGCTGGCCAACGGTGACGCAGGCGAAGCCGTGGCGTTGCTGGGCAAGGGAAACGCGTTCCTGCACACGGACTTCGGCCGGGAGGCGCTGGCGAGCGTCGTGGAGCGCATCCATGCCGAGTCGCCGGCGCGCGCCCTGGAGCTCTCCACCGACCTGCTCGAGAGCTGCCTCGAG
>JAGQQZ010000304.1 GCA_020425915.1 Planctomycetota bacterium
GTCGATGACTTGGCAGTCCCCGATCGTGGCGCGCGCCCGCCGCCCGTGAGGTTGCGCACTCCCCCCGTTTGCCTTTGATCCGAGCGTTCGCGAGCCGAGCACCGACGCGCGGCGAGCGCCCACGCCCGAGCGCTACACCTCGACGAGTTCGCAGTGCAACGCCAAGTCACGGATCTGCGCCGTGATCTCGTCGGTGTAGTGCGAGTTCATGACGAGGATCGTGTCGATCGCCAGGTCGCCGAGTTCCTCGGGGCTCACGATGCGGTGACTCGTCCCGGGCACGAACTTGCCGTGCTTCCGTTCGTTGAGGTCCACGACGGTCGCGATGCCCGCGCAGTTCGGCACGAGGTTGAGGAACGACACGCCTTTCGATCCGGCACCCCACACGGCGATCCGCTCCCCGTCTTGGAGTCGTCGGGCGATCCGATCGTTCCATTCGCGGATCGATCGTTCGAACGAGCGCGCCAGGCCGCGCGCGAGCGTCGCGACCTCGGCCAGCGCGGGATCGTGATCCGCCACGTCGCGGGCTGGCCCCGCGTGGCCCTCGGCGCACAGGAAACGCCCGCCGAAGCTCGCGTGGATGTTGGTCGGTTCGAGGCCGACGCGACGCAGTGCGCGGCGCAGGGACGGCGCCGACCAGTACGCACACCGTTCGTAGATGATGTCCCAGATGCGGTGCTCGCGCAGCTGGAACAGCGTGTTCGGCACTTCGACGAAGAAGTTCGCACCGTCGTCGAGGATCCGGCGCACGTCGCTCAGGAAGGCGTGCGGTTCGTGCACGTGCTCGAGCACGTGGCGCAGGATCACCAGGTCTGCACGACATTCGGGGTAGTCGTGGGGCGAGAACTCGTGTTTGACGAAGCAGAGGTTCGGCAGGTCGCGGAAGTCCTGCTCGTCGCCGTAGCGTCGGTCGAAGCCGACGCAGCGCGCGGTCGTGCGCGAGGCGAGTTGGGCGAGGAAGTCGCCCTTGCCACAGCCGATCTCGACGACGTCCTTGCCGTCGAGGGCGTGGTTCCGGGCCAGCATCTGCGTCAGGCCGCGGGCGTAGGTCCGGAACTTCTGGCTGAAGTGGCCGGAGTTCTCGAACTCGTGTGCGTTGGCCACGAGCGACGGGTCGAACGCGAAGTTGACGATCGCGCCGCAACCGGTGCAGAGGCCGAGTTCGATGTCAGCGCGCGGCACCCTCGTCGATTCGATCGCCGAGCCGGTGAACACGTGGCAGAAAACCGGCACGGACGCGAGCCGGAAGAATGGCTCGAGCGGGTGGTCCGTGCAGGTAGGGCACGTCGCCGCGATCGTCGTCGACGGGTCCATGAACAGGGGACTATCGACCAGGCATGTCGTGGGACCTTCGCCAGCCCCATGGTGGTTCGGAAGCGTCGTTGGCGAGGAGCCTTGCGCCGTGACGCGCGGTCGCCTGAGAATCCCACGATGTCCTCGTTGTTCGTGTTCGCCGCGTCGCGGGAGGTCGAGCCGTTCGTCTCGACGTTGCCGCGGACGCTCCAGACCGGGATCGGCAAGGCGGCCGCGGCCGTTGCCGTCGCCCGCGAACTCGCGACCCGCGACACGCGCCTCGTCTGTCTCCTGGGCGTGGCCGGAGCGTACGGCGCGGATCCCGAGGTCGGGATTTTGGCAGAATGAAATGTTTTCATTTCCAATGTAATTCCAGGGCTGTGCTGCGTAAGGTTGTGAA
>JAGQQZ010000305.1 GCA_020425915.1 Planctomycetota bacterium
GATGACCTCCTCGAGTGAGGTCGCGCTGCCGTCGTGGAAGAACGCGGGCCGAAGACTCAGGTTCGCGAGGAACGGGACCTTGAAGCGTCCGCGGTCGAACACGTCGCCGGTCGCGGCGAAGAGGCCCGGGTCCTCGTCGATCGAGCGCACGCCGGTCGCCGCGAAGATCTCGGCGAAGTCGAACAGCGTGTGGCAGAACACGCAGCGACCCCGCGCCGTCATGAAGACCTGCAACCCGTCGAGTTCGAGCTCCGACAGCGTCTGGTTCCCGGCGATGTACAGATCGATCGGCGCACGGTTCGAGATCAGCGAACGCTCGTACTGCGCGATCGCCATCGCGATGCGCTCGGCATCGATCGCGGGATCCCCGAACGCGCGCTCGAACAACTCGGGGTAGGTGGCCTCACCGATCCAGTCGTCGAGTCGGAACGGAACGTCGGTCGCCAGAGCGAGCGGCCTGGCGTTCGTCAGTCGCTGCGCGATCGAATCCCAGTCCTCGCCGGCGTGGGCCATCTCGACCGTGTTGAGCGGAGGTCCCACCGATTGCCCCTCGAGCCCCGCGGAGTAGGGGATCGTGACGAATCCGCTCTGCGGGTCGACGAACGCGTCGCCGACCGTCCCGTCCCAGAGCTGACGGCGGAACAGCGAGGAGTTGATCACGGTCGGTGCGAGCCGCGTCGTGACCTGCTCGCGCATGCCGAACACCGTGCTCCCGTCGAGCGGCCCGTCGACAATTCCGGCCACGACACCGCGCGAACCACGGATGTCGTCAGGAGTGCCGAAGAAGCCGTCCGGCCCGGGGTTCACCGATTCCGGGTCGAGCGACCGCGGGTCGGCACCACCGGACGCGGGGCGATGGCAGGTCCCGCATGCGACCGTGCCGTTCGACGACAGCTGTTCGTCCCAGAACAGCGTCTTGCCGAGTTGGAGTCGCTCCACGTTCGGTTCGTTGCCGGGTGGCGGCGCCGGCAGCGCGAAGCGCTGGGCGGAGACCGAAGACGCGAGGAGCGCCGCAAGGACGACGATCGAGAGCCGCATGCGACGAGGATATCAGATCGGAGCCCGCGACGGCTCAGTCCTTCGCACGGCCGAGGAACTCGCCGGTCCGCGTATCCACCGTGACACGGGTCCCTTGGTCGATGTGCTCGGGGATCTGCACGATGTGCCCGGTCTCGAGCGTCGCTGCCTTGGTGCGCCCCGTCGCGGAGTTGCCCTTGACGGCCGGGGCGGCCTCGGTGATGTCGAGCGAGACCGTGGTCGGCAGTTCGAGACCGACCGCCGCCTGGTTGAAGTAGAACGCGCGGACTCCTTCGACCCCCTCGGTGAGGAACTTCGCCTCCCACTCGAGATCGTCCGCCGAGAAGGCGAACTGCTCGAACGTCTCGGAGTCCATGAAGTGGAAACCACTCGGGTCGCTGTAGAGGAACTGCACCGGGCGCTTGTCGACGTCCGGCACTCCGAAGGTCTCGCTGCCGCGGAACGACTTCTCGGCGCGCTGCTTGGTCAGCAGGTTGCGCATCTTGACCTTCGTGATCGTGTTGCCGCCGCGCGCGCTCGGCGACGACGTTTGGAGACTCTCGACGACGAACGGCGCACCCTCGTATTCGAGGACGAGCCCACGCTTCAGATCGCTGACGGTGTACATGGCGGATTCCGGTGCGGCGCAGCATGACGCGCGGCCGTCGAGAGGCAAGCGGA
>JAGQQZ010000306.1 GCA_020425915.1 Planctomycetota bacterium
GGCCGATCGCGGTCTCGTCCGAGTCCTCGTTGGTGTCGCGCTGGACCGGGCTGGGCGTGAGACCCGACGTCCTCGTCGCACTCGACGACCTGCCAGGCGGCGATGCCGACGTGCCCCCGTGCGCCGCCCCGCCTTGGCTATCGCCGGAGTCGCTGGCCTACGTCGTCTACACGTCGGGAACCACGGGCAGGCCGAAGGGCGTGTGCATCGAGCACCGCAGCATCGCGCACCTGCTGCAGGCGGAACAGGAGCACTTCGCGCTACGACCGACCGACCGTTGCGTACAGGTCTCGTCGCACGCGTACGATTCCTCGATCGAGGAGAGCTGGTTGCCGTTCACGGCCGGCGCGACGGTCGTCGTCGCCGACGACGACGTCGTCCGACTCGGACCCGACCTCGCGTCGTGGCTGCGGGCGCGCGAGATCGACGTGCTCATGCCGACGCCGACGCTGCTCCGAGCGATGGGCTGCGACGATCCGCGTCGCGACCTGCCACGCCTGCGCATCGTCTACACCGGCGGCGAATCGATCACCGACGACCTCGTGTCGCGCTGGGCCGACGCGTGCCAACTCGAGAATGGGTACGGCCCGACCGAGTGCACGGTGACGGCAACGCGAGCTCGGCTGCACACCGGTCGACCGATCACGATCGGTCGACCGATCGGCGAGAATCGAGCGTTCGTCCTAGACGAACAGCTGGACGAGGTCGCGCCGGGCGAATCCGGCGAACTCTGCCTCGGCGGCCCGTGCCTCGCACGTGGGTATCTGAATCGTCCGGAACTCACGGCCGAGAGCTTCCCGACCCACCCGCGGTTCGGTCGGATCTATCGGACCGGGGATCTCGTGCGCCGCGACGCGGACGGCGACCTGGTCTACCTCGGCAGGATCGACTCGCAGGTCAAGGTGCGTGGCTACCGGATCGAACTCACCGCGATCGAGGCCGCGCTCGCGGAGCTCGACGGGATCGCCGAATGCGCGTGCGCGGTGCAGGGCCGTGTCGGCGAGGAGCGGATCGTCGCGTTCGTCGTGCCGGAGGTCGCGGGCTCATCCGTCGACGAGTCGACGCTGGCGCGCGAACTCGGCGAGCGACTGCCGAGCTACATGGTGCCGACGCGATTCGGCACCGTGACGACCCTGCCGACCACCTTCGGGGGGAAGCTCGACCGCCGCGCCCTCCCCGAACTCGAGACCCCGACGCACGAAGCCGGTCGGCAGCCTCGGACACCGGCCGAACGGGTGATCGTCGAGGCGATGGCCGAGGCCCTCCGCGTCGACTCGCTCGGGATCGATCACGACTTCTTCGCGTTCGGTGGCAACTCGCTCCGCGCCGCCGAGTTGATCTCCGAACTCCGCCGCCGACCGTCGTGCACCCGGCTGACGGTGCGCGACGTCTACGAGCGGCGCACGGCGGCCGCGCTCGCCGAGCTGGTCGGAACCGACGAGGTCGAACGCGCGACGTCCACGGCCACGAGTCGCCGGGCACGCGGCAAGCCCTGGATCACGACCTCGATCCAGACCTTCTGGCTGCTCGCGATGCTCACGGTCGGCAGTGGGATCGCGTACATCGCGATGTTCGCGGTGCTGCCGTGGCTGGTCGAACGGATCGGCCTGGTACCCCTGGTCGTGTTCGCACCCCTGTTCGCGGTGCTCGCGTTCGCGATCTGGGCGCCGGCTTCGATCCTGTTCGCGGTGCTGGTCAAGCGCGCGTTGATCGGAAGGTACCGCGCCGTTCGCGCGCCGGTCTGGGGTGGGCTGTACCTACGGAACTGGATCGTCCAACGCTGCGTGCAGATCGTGCCGTGGAACGCGCTCCGCGGCACGGAGTTCTTCTCCATGGCACTCCGCGCACTCGGTGCGGAGATCGGACGGCGCGTTCACATCCATCGCGGCGTGAACCTGCTCGACGGCGGTTGGGACCTGTTGCGGATCGGCGACGACGCGACGCTGTCGCAGGAGGCGGCGCCCGAGCTGGTCGCGTTCGACGACGGCGAGATCGTGTTCGGATCGATCACGATCGGTGCCGGCGCCACGCTCGGCATCCGCGCCGGCATGGAGGGCGGCAGCGAGCTCGGAGAACGCGCGGCGGTGACCGCGTTGTCGAACGTCGCCGCTGGCGTTCGTGTCGGCGACGGCACACGCTTCGACGGCGTGCCCGCCGAAGCCGCGGGCTCGGTCACCGAGTCCGCCTCGAACCCACCTTCGCTCGGCCCGATCGCGTTCTCGCTCCGCCTCCTCGCTGCGCAGTGGATCCTCACGACGGTACGCGCGCTGCCCGCGACTGCGGCGCTCGTCGCCGTGCTCGTCGCCCTTGACGTGTCGAGCGAGCGCGCGCTCGCCTGGTTGTTCGCGGCGAGCGCACGCCCCGACCTCTGGTTGTTCGCTTCGGCGTTCGGCGGAATCGCGCTCGCATCACGACTGCTGCTCGACGCGCTGATCCTGCGCTGGACGCGACCGGTCCTGCCGGGCCGCTACGACCGTTGGTCGTCGACCTACGTACGGATCTGGCTCCGCACCGGGATCCTCGACGCGGCCGGCAACTGGCTGTCGGGGAGCCTGTACTGGCGCTGGTGGTTGCGACTCGCGGGCATGCGCCTCGGCCGCAACTGCGAGATCAGCACGATCCTCGACGTGCTGCCCGAACGCGTCATGATCGGGGACGAGACGTTCTTCGCCGACGGTGTCTATCTCGCCGGACCCGTCATCGCGCGCGGCTCCGTAGAGGTCGCGGACACCTCGATCGGCGCGGACACGTTCGTCGGCAACCATGCCGTGATCGCGGCCGGCACCCACCTGCCACCGAACATCCTGATCGGCGTCTCGACCGTCGCCGACCCGACCCGGGTGCGAGCAGGGACGGCTTGGTTCGGTCACCCGCCGTTCGAGCTGCCGCAGCGCGAGGTGGTCACCGCCGACCGCGAGCTGACGCACGATCCCGGACCGATCCGGTACCTGCACCGCCTCGGCTGGGAGACGCTCCGGTTCGGTCTTCCGGCAGTCGTCACGGCTGCGCTGCTCGCATGGATCGAGGCAATCACACGCCTCGGCTGGACGTGGGCGCCGTGCGCCACGCTCGCGGTCGGCGCGTGCTTCGCGCTCGGCACCGTCGCGCTCAAGTGGGCCCTGCTCGGGCGCGTCCGACCGGGCACGCACGGGCTCTGGTCCGCGTGGTGCTGTCGATGGGACTTCCTCTACATGGCGTGGGGTCGACTCGCACACGGTCCGCTCTCGTCGCTCGCTGGCACACTGTGGATCCCCTGCTACCTCCGTGCGATGGGCATGCGCATCGGTCATCGCGTGGTCCTCGCCGGGTCGTTCGCCCAGGTCGTCGATCCCGACATGCTGACGATCGAGGACGAAGCGACCGTCGATCCGTTGTTCCAGGCCCACACCTTCGAGGACCGCGTGCTGAAGATCGGTCCGGTGAGAATCCGTGCCGGTGCGACGATCCGTCGCGGGACGGTGCTGTTCTACGGCGCGGACGTCGGCGAGGGTTGCCACGTCGCACCGCACGGTGTCGTCATGAAGCACGAACGCCTCGAGTCGTGGACCCGCTACGCGGGGTGCCCGACGCGACGCACCGACTGAACGAAGACCTCGAGGTCCGCGCTTCGAGCGGCACACGCCAACACGACCACCCGTTCGCCGTCCTCCAACTCGTCCCGCACGACGGAGGACCAGAACGTCCAGTCAGGGAACCGCCGACGGACCTGCGATGCCGACGCGAACGACCAAGCCGCGAACTCGTCGTCGACACCTCGGCCCGTCGCCTTCGCGAACGACTCCTTGAGCGCCCAGAATCGCGCCGCGGTGCGCGGACGCTCCTTCGGCTCGAGGTTCGCGAGCGCATCGCGCTCCGGCTCGGCGAAGAACTCGCGGCCGATCGCTTCCCAATCCGCACCACCGACGTCGACGGCGTCGATCCCGAACGCGAACGTGTCGGCGATCGCGAACGCCGCGAACCCGCCGGCCCGCGACGAACCGACGCCGAACGCACGACCCGTCGGCGCGATCGCCGCGGTGCCCGCGTCCGGCCGACGCTCGAACCGCCAGTTGCCCGGAGTCGTCGCGTCGTCACGTTCCGACAGGGCTTCGCGCAGACCCACATGGCCGGCGGCGTAGGCCTGCGCATCCCGTTCGTGCTCGAAGCTCCGAAATCGCATCCGTTCTTCGTCCGACATCAGCTCGAGTCCGTACGCC
>JAGQQZ010000307.1 GCA_020425915.1 Planctomycetota bacterium
GAACCCGCGCTACGAGTGGCTCGGCGAACTGCCGCACGAACGCACGATGGCGATCCTCGCGGGATCCGATCTCCACGCCCTGTCCTCGAGGCTCGAAGGCGGGGCGAACGTGCTGTGCGAGGCGATCGCCTGCGACGTGCCCAGCGTCTCGACGTCGATCGCGAGCTCGATCGGGATCCTCGGCGCGGACTACCCGGGCTTCTTCCCGGTCGGCGACGTCGGCGCGTTGACGGCGATGCTCGGGCGATTCGAGTCGGACGCGAGCTTCCGCGACGAACTGCTCGAACGGTGCCGACGGATACGACCGAGCCTCGCGCCCGAGAACGAACGCGAGGCCCTGGCTGCGCTCGTCGCCGAGTTGGTCGGCTGACGAGCGCTCGTCGCGCCTGACCTACGGCGTGATGCGGATCGCGAGGCCGTCGGAGAACGCGAGGTTCGACGCGAAGCTCATGTCGATCGTCGCCCACTGGGCGAAGATCTGCAGGCCGAGCGGGAGCCCGACCACGAGCGGCAGCGGCAGCGAACCAGACCCGCTCGCGTCCGTCGCGGACGACACGATCGCGTTGAGTCGCACGTTCATGAAGCAGCCGGGCGAGCCGAAGCTCGTCAGGTCGGCCGGAAGCGGGTTGCCAACGGAGTCGGTCGTGTTCGAGATCCCGATGATCACGATGCCCGGCACGCTCGGCTGGGCACCGGTCAGGTCGATCGAGAAGCCGAGATTGCCGAGGAACGGCGCGCTCGACGCGCCGATGCTCAGGCCGCCGCAGGCGACGCCGAACGTGTCGAGCTCGGGCGTGCCGGTCTGCCAGGTCGCCTCTTCCATCAGGTGACCGTAGTGGGGCGGCTGGATGTCCGGCAGCGGGTCGCCGAGGCCGGTCTTGTCCCAGGCCTTGGCGTCGACGATCGCCTTGTAGGCGCGGCGGTAGATCAGGCGGGCACGGACCTTCATGTCGGACGTGCCACCCGGGATCGTGAACGTGTAGTTCGTGGAGTCGGTGGCGAGCGGCGCGATGCGCGTGTCGAACCGCGGCGTGTCCGCCTCGGTGAAGATCGGCGCCTTGTTGCCGATCGGGTCGTTCGCGACCTTGCCGTACGTCTTGCCCGCGGTGCCCGCGTAGTCACCGAACAGGCGGCCGTAGGCGCCGCCGACGCCGCCGTGCTCGTCGACGACTTGCGAGCCGTCGTGTGCGAGCAGCGTGCCGGTCGCGTTGTCCCACGCTTCGACGATCAGGATCATGTTCCGCGGCGAGACGCCGGTCGGGACCTTGTGCCCCGCGCCGTAGTTCGTCAGGTCGACCTGCACGTCGAGCGTCGAGCCGTTGTTGACGACGTTGAGCGCCATGTTGACGGCGTTCTCGAGGTACTGCGGCGTGGTGCCGCGGATGTCGTGATCGCGGAACTGCGTGATCGGCCGCGGCGGGAGTCCGAGGGCGCACACGTCGGTCGAACCGTAGATCGGCATGTGGCAGTCGACGCAGGTCTTGTACTGCGCCGCCATCGGATCGCCGTACGGGCTGTTGACCCATTCCTCGTAGGTCGCCTGGCCCTCGGGGCTCGAGGCTTCCTCGTGGTCACCGTCCTCGTCGTGGTCGTTCGTGTACTGGTGACACGCACCGCACATCTCGGCAACGATCTGCGGCTGGTACGAAGCGCGCATCAGGCCCGCGATCTCGAACGAGACGTCACCGAGCACGCCGTACATCGCCTGGTCGGTGTTCGGGTTGTTCGGCAGGTTGAACAGGACCGACGGCGACGACGGACCGAGCGAGTTCAGGA
>JAGQQZ010000308.1 GCA_020425915.1 Planctomycetota bacterium
CACCGGCGACGTGCTCGAGACCGCGGTCGGGAACGTGTTCTTCGAACTCGACGGAGAGCTGACGACTCCACGCCTCGATGGCCGTGTGCTCCCCGGTATTGCGCGCGCCTGGTTGCTCGAGCGGGCGTCGGTCGTCGAGCGCCGAGTGTCGGTCGACGAGATCGACCGCGCCACGGCGTGTCTGGTCACCAACGCCGTCCACGGCCCGCGCCCCGCCGAACTGTCGGGATTCTCGGCACCCGCGAGCGGTTCGCTCGCCGATCGCTGGCGGCGCGAGTGGGAGACGCTCATCTCGGCGTGATCGATCGGTCGATAGCGTCGGCATGACCACGAAACTCGCGGCCCCGGCCGTCTCCGATCCGAACACCCGCGAAGCCCGACCGTTCGCCTGGCTGTCGTCGGCGACCGCGCTCTCCCCGACCGCGATCCGCGGGCTCCCCGACCTCCGGTACATGACCGAGGACTCGTTCGCGGCGCTCGCGCGTTCGCTCGCGGACTTCTCGCTCCGGATCCAGCGGCCGCTCGACCTCGTGTCGGCCCACCGCGCTCCGATCGTCAGCATCCGCAACCGCCGTCGCCGCGCCGCGACCCTCTGGGTCGTCGCGATCCTTGCGGGCCGATGTGACAAGTCGACGCTTCGGTCGCTCGCGAACTCGTGGCTCCCGCAGCTCGCCGGCACCGGTCCCGACGTCGTCGCGGCCGCCGGCTCCGGCCGCAAGCTGATCGAGTTCCTGCGCGGTCTGATGACGGCGAACCTGTTCGACCGGTCCGCAGCCAATCTCGTGCCGCAGGCGCGCGCGTTGGCGGCGCTGGACGGCATCCTGGCCGTCCATCTCGACGCCGTCGAACGGGCCCGTCGCGGCCAGCCGGTCTCGTAGATCTGCCCGCGGGAAACTTGTTGCGCGCAGGTGGGGGCGCTCTATAGTCCTTCGCCCCCAACCTGTACTCGTAGCTCAATTGGATAGAGCACCTGACTACGGATCAGGAGGTTGGAGGTTCAAGTCCTCCCGAGTATGCCAACGCAAGGGCCCGTGATCGCGCTGCGATCGCGGGCCTTTCGCATGTACCGGGTCCTCGGGGGAGGGAAGCCGTGAGACGTGCGTCGGGGTTTGTCCCGCTGTCGGGCGGAGCCTACGCTCGGCGCAAACCCCTATCCAAGGACCCCATGAAACGACCGCTGCTTCTCGCTCTCGCCGCCGTCCTCGTGCTCGGCAGCACCGCGTTCGTCGACCGTTCGACCGTCCCGACGCCGGATGACACCCCGCTCGGACAACACATGAAGGCGATCAACAAGGGACTCCGCGCGCTGCGTGCGCAGGTCAAGGACCCGGCGCGCGCCGAGGAGTACCACGCCAGCGTGCTCGAGCTGCAGTCGGAGGCGCTCGCCGCGAAGGCGCTCGACCCGATGAAGCTCGGCGAGCTACCCGCCGAGGAGCAAGGTGCGTTCCGAGTCGCCTACCGCAAGCGGATGCAGGCGATGATCGACAAGATGTTCGAGCTGGAGATCGCGCTGCTCGAGGGTCGGGCCGAGGACGCACAGGGCGCGATCAAGGAACTCAACAAGATGAAGTCGCCTGCGCACAAGGAGTTCCAGTCCG
This sequence comes from Planctomycetota bacterium, assembly GCA_020425915.1. Classification (GTDB taxonomy): domain Bacteria; phylum Planctomycetota; class UBA1135; order UBA1135; family UBA2386; genus JAGQQZ01. Next base: position 1,599 of record JAGQQZ010000308.1, read on the forward strand.
ACGAAGAGCACGAGCACGAGCACGAGGAGCACGAACACGAGCGCCAGCGCGACAAGTAGTCGCGCTACTTCTGGTTCGCGAGGAACTCGATCAGATCGCGCAGGTCGCGCGGTGCGAGCACCCGGCCGAACGCGGGCATCGCGGATTCGTCGCGCGTCTCCCGCTGCTTGACGCGTGACTTGGCGATCTCGGTCGGCGAGCCGGCCGCGTCGACGAGTTCGATCGTGTCCTCGGTCTCACCGGCCAGCACGCCGACCCTGACCGAGTCGTCTTCCAGCGTCAGCACCTCGGTCGCGAACCCCTCCGCGATCTTCGCGTTCGGTTCGACCAGCGACTCCAGCAGATGCTCACGGTTTGCCCGCGCCCCGATCTGGTCGAGGCGCGGTCCGGCCTTGCCGCCGATGTAGTCGATCGCGTGGCAGCGAATGCACTGGCCGACCGGGTGTTCGAAGAACACCTTGCGGCCCTTGTCGCGGTCGCCGCCCTCGAGCGACAACCGGAACGGTGCGAGCACGTCGTTCGGGTCGAGCGATTCGCGGAAGCGCTGCAGCGCGGCGGCCACGGGAGCGTCGCGCTCGGCGCGGGCTTCGGCGGCCTCGACGATGTCGAGTGCGAGGTCGGCAGGCGCGGTGCCGGCGCGCAGCCGATCGAGCCAGTCCACGACGACTCGCATCGCGGCTTCCTCCGGCATCGTGCCGAGCACCGCGAGCGCGTTCTGGCGTTCGCTCCGCGCAGCGTTCTCGCACAGGCTGGCGAGGATCGGCACGGCTCGTGCGGGAGATCGCGCGGCCAACCAACGGACGCCGGCCTGACGCACGGTCACGGGATCCTCGGGCGTGATCTCGTCGAGCAGCGCGTCGAGTGCATCGCTCTCGAGGCGGCCGAGCGCGTCGATGCACGTGGCCCGGACCGTGTCGTCGCGGCCTCGATCGGCCGCGATCTGCGTGAGCCGTTCGGTCGAGTCCGCGAGACCGAGGGTCCCCGCGAGCGAGGCGGCGGTCCGGGCGACGATCGCCTCGCGGTCGCCGAGCAGGTCGCGTACGAGCGTGCCGAGGATCGCGGACCCGCGCGCTGGATCCTCACGCGGCCCGAGCGGGCGCCAACCACCGTGGATCGGGTCGCGTGGCGCCGGCTCGGTCCATTCGCCGAGGAACTCGAGTGCGCGGGCGCGTAGCGCTGGAAGCGCGTCCTCCCGCGCGGCGAACGCAGCGAGTGCGCTCGCGGCGTCGTCGGTTCCGAGTCGACGATTCGCCGCGAGCGCACGGCGCCCGACTTCGAGATCGAGCGCGCCGGGGCGATGCACGAGGGCCGCGAGCGCGGCGGTCGCGCCGGCGATCTCCTCCCGGTAGATCGCGCGGGCCGCTTCGGCGACCAGCGTGGGTTCGGGATCGATGAGAAAAGTCGCGATGTCCGCGCTGCCGAGTCGCGCGAGCGCGAGCAGCGCACCCCGGCGCACCGGTACGCTCGGCGCGGCCATCGCGGCACGGAGGGATGGGAGGTCACCGATCTCGGTGAGCGCGAACACGATCGCGTGGCGCAGGAACGGATCGCGGTCGTCGTTCTCGCGCAGCGCGTCGAGCAGTGCGGCCACGTGCGTCGCGTCGCCGACGTGGCCGAGGGCTTGGCACGCGAAGAACTTCGTGCGGTCGCTCGCGTGGCGTGTCAGTTCGGCCAGCGCATTCGCCGAATCGGAGTCGCCGGCCTCACCGAGCACCCGTGCCGCCTGCGCCGCGACCTCCGCGTCGCCGGAATCCAACAGGTCCCGCAGCCGCACACAGACGCTGGGGTCCGTGCGTGCCAGGATCCCGAGCCCCCAGATCGCGTGTCGTCGGCCGAACCGGCGATCGGGGTCGTGGGCGATCTCGGACAGCCGGTCGGTGGCTCCGAGGTCCACGAGCCGAAACTGGGCTCGTTGCCGCACGCGCATGTCGGGCGATTCGAGCAACTCGTCGAGCGCTTCGACGCGCGCCGACGCGACGTCGGGCATCGCGTAGTCGGTCTCCGCCGGTTCGCCGTGCACGCGGTAGATCCGCCCGCGACGTGACATGCCCCAACCCGAGACCCAGTCCGAGAGGTAGGCGCTGCCATCCGGACCGATCTCGACGTCGGTCGCGCACACGCCCCACAGGAGCTTCTCGCGTCTCGTGATCTCGAACCCGGCGCCGTGCGGGGTGAACGCGAACGCCCAGATCCCGCTGACGCGCGGACTCGCGCGATAGTCGCACAGGAAGAAGTGGTTCGTGAAGCGCTCGGGCAAGCCGCTCGGTCGGTGATCGATCGGGAAGTACGTCAGCCCGGACGGGCCGTGGATCAGGTTCATGACCGGCGGCACGATCCAGCTCGGCTGACCGTCGAACGGCGGCTTCCACAGTTCGTCGCGATTCCACGGCCCGCGGTCCGGTAGCCACTGGTAGCCGCAGCGCCAACCGGCATCGGCACCTTCCACGACGTAGACCCACCGCGCGCGGTCGCCCCCGTCGGAGTTGTTGTCGCCGGTGAACAGGTTGCCGTCGGCGTCGAACGCGAGTTCCTGTGGGTTCCGGAACCCGCGGGCGAACACCTCGAGGTTCGAGCCGTCGAGTTCGCACCGCAGCACCGCACCGGTCTCCGGCACCGAGACCGCGTCCGACACGTGCAGCCCGCGGTCGCCGATCGAGAAGTAGAGCCGGCGGTCGGGACCGATCCGCAACCCGTGCATGTCGTGGCCGATGAACTGGAATCGGACGCCGAACCCTCGTTGGACCGCCGTCCGTTCGTCGCTGTGGCCATCGCCGTCGGGGTCGCGCAACCGCCAGAGCTCCGGCAGGCACGTGAACCAGACGTCGTCGCCGTCGACGAGGATTCCGGCGGCGATGCCGTGTGCGAGGTCGTCGAACCCGTCGGCGAACACGGTCGAGTGCACCTTCCCTGCTTCGTCGACGACGAGTCGCCGGATCCGCTCGCTCGCGACCTCGAGTGCGCCGACTTCCTCGCCGAACCACTCGCGCATCAGCGCGAGTCGATCGTCGACCGAACGGCAGGCGAGATCCCGGTCGATCCATTCGGTGTGCTCGCGCATGTCGAACACGCCGCGCCGCAGCCGGTGCGTCTCGACGACCCAGATCCGACCGCGGGCGTCGACGTCGAGCGCGACCGGGTTGGCGAGGTCCGGTTCGGCGGCGACGAGTTCCACCGAGAGCCCCGTGCCGGGCTCGAACGTCGCGAGCGCGCGCTCGCCCGCATCCGACGCGGGTTCGATGTCGGGCACGAACGGCTCCTGGGCGAACGCCGGGGCGGCGAAGAGGGCGATGAGCACGAG
>JAGQQZ010000309.1 GCA_020425915.1 Planctomycetota bacterium
CCGCACTGGGCCGACGGTTCGTGGTCATGCAATGGCCGAACACGACGACCGACACGGCGCTCGTGGTCTCGCTGAAGAACCCGCTCGCGATCTCCGGTGCGATCGAGCGGACACGCATGTTCAAGAAGTCGGTCACCGACGGATTCGAGGTGTTCCACTCGGACACGCTCCCCGTCGGAGTCGCGATCGGCGAAGGCAACCTCATCGTCTCCTCGTCCGACGCTCGACTTCGCTCGATCCTCGACCAGGCGATCAGCGGCGATTCCAACCCGAAGGTCGCCGCGCTGATCCGGCAGGCCCCGCCCGGCACGACGTCGTTCTCGACCACGGACGCCGGCGTGATGCTCGAGAGCTACCTGTCGATGGCCCAGGGCTTCGTGCCCGCGCAGACCGCCAATTGGCATCGCTTCATGGCGGACGTCCTGCCGTCGCTGGGCAGGTTGACGACCTACGTGACCTCCGACGCCGAGGGTCTGTCGATGCACAGCCAGTCGAACCTCGGCACTCTGGGCACGGTCGTCACGATCGGGATCGCGGTGAGTTCGTCGCTCGCAGGCGAGATCGACCCGTCGATGGCCGGCAGCGGCATCGCGCGCCGTGCCGAGTTCGCCTGGCGACTCGGTGAGATCGCGGCGGCCGTGCGCGACTCCGGGGCGCAGTCGCTCGAGGAACTCCCCGACACGCTCGACGAATCGGTCATCGGTACCCGTCTCCCGAACGGCGACTTCGTCGTCGACGGCTATCGCGTCACCCTCTTCGCCGACGCCCAGTCGAAGCGATTCGCGGTGGTCGCCTGGCCGGACGAAAGCGCCCGCGGCGACGTCTACGCCTGCTTCGAGGACTGTGCGCCGATGGTCAACGAGATCCTGACCCACAGTGCGGGGATGGACCGGGTGTCGTTGCGCGACGTCTACTTCGACGGGACCTACGGTGCCCAGTTGATGACCGGCTGGAAGCACATCGCCGTGACCGATGTCCCCATGTTGGCAGAGTCCGACGCCGCCATCGAGCTGACCGGGGAGGATTGGAACACGTACCAACTCTTGGTCGCCGCGGCGAACGGCACGCTCGACCTGGAGCCGGCCGAGATCATCGGCCACCTCCGCTCCGACAACCCGACGATCGTCGGACGCGCCGCGAAGACCGTGGCCGAGTTGAAGCTGAAGAGTGCGATCCCGACGCTCGGTGACGTCGCGCCGAACCCCGACGTGACGACCCGGCGGCAGATCGCGCTGACCCTGCTGGAGCTCGACGATCGCTCCACGCTCGACGTCTCGCGCCAGATGCTGCGCGACACGGACCCCACGGTCCGGGCGCTCGCGGCGGCCAACGCGGGCAAGCACGCCGACAAGGAGTCGGTGGACAGCCTGCTCGACGTGATCGTGCGACCGGATCCGAAGGACGGTGACCGCGACCGCGTGCAGGCCTTCCTGAGCCTCGCGGACATCGGTGAGACCCGTTGCCTGGACACCGCCTGCGCGAGTCCGACGGCCGGTCCGAAGCAGGGTCAGGCCCTGGCCTACCTGATGCAGAAGCTCACGCCGCAGCTCGACCGGAGGGACGAGGCGAAGCTGCTGATGAAGACGCTGGCACACGAGGCATCGATCGTTCGGCGCTATGCGATCCAGCGGCTCGGTGAACTCCGTGACCCGAACTCGGCGACCGCGCTCGAGGGGCGCCTCGGCACCGAGAGCGCCGAACTCCGACCGCTGATCGAGGTGTCGCTGACCGCGATCCGCGGCACCAAGAGCCCGACCACCGAACGCGTCGCGAGCCTGAGCGAGCGAATCCAGGCGTGGTACGACGGCCTCGGCAAGGGCAGCCGCAACGCCCTCGTCGGCAGCGTCGCCGCGTTCGCGCTCGTCATGGCGGGAGCCATCCTCTGGGTCTTCCTGCGGCGACGCCGGAACGCGACCGACTGGGCCGCGATGGCCGCACCGTCGGATGAGTACGCGGCGGATCACGAAGCAGTGCACGAAGACGAGCCGTTCCTCTACGGCGAGGCCGAGCACGACGAGTTCGAAGAGGCCGGCACCCGCTGGGGCGAAGACCCGGATCACAGTGCGTTCGAGGATTACGAGTTCGAAGAGCGCCACGAGGGTCACCCACTCGATCGATGAGAACCGTCGTCGCCAGCCTCGCGTTCGCCGCCGCGCTGTCGGCGCAGGACCTGGTCGTCGACGTTCGCCTCGCCGCCGACCAGGCGGCCACCGGCCCCGATGCTTGGGTCTGGCTGCGCGAGACATGCGTTCCCGAATGGGCGCGCGGCGCCGAGATCGATCCGTGGGGTCCGCTGCGGATCCGGCTCGAGCACGGTGAGATCTCCGTCTCCACGTCCGCACCGCCGGACGGCGGTTACTCCACCGGTGAGATCCGTTGGCGAGACCGCCGACTCGCGAGCATCGCGGGAAATGCGAACGGTGGCGAGATCTGGGAGGTGCCGTCTGATGCCGACGTGCCTACGCGAGCGAGAACCCTGGTCGAGCTTCTCGGTCTCGACGCTCCCGAGGCGCAGACGTTCGATCTCGCGGCCGTCGCTGCACACCTCAGCCCCGCTCTCCCCCACGACGACGGACTGACGACGTCGCTGCTGACGATTGGGGCAGCGCGTTGCGGAAACGTCCGCTTCGTCGTCGAGCCGCGATCCGCGGGTTGGACCATCCACGGGCACAGCGGCGGTGGTCTGCTGCTCGCGGCAGCCATCGTGATGGTCGCCGAGCTCCAAACGGAGCCCGTCGGACGAATCGACGAGGGCCGCGAAGTCGTCGAGGCCGACCATTGGCGCCTGCTCGCGTGGTGCAGTCGACACGGTGCACGCACCGAAGCCGCCGCACAACTCGCACGGATCGGCGACGCCGATGCGATCGAAGCGCTCGAGAGTCTGTTGTGGTCACGCGACGAGCGCTCCGCCGCGATGGCCGGGCTGATCCGCGCCGGATCCAAGCGCTCGCTCGACGTGTTGCGCCGCACGGCTACGGAGGACCCACTGGAGGCACGTCTGCTCGATGCCGCGGTCGTGAACTTCGCGCAGCGGCCGGAGCGACGAATCGAGAACGCCGCTTCGAGCGGCGTGCGGCCGGCGCTGCTGATGTTGCTGGCCGCGTCGTTCGTGTTCACGCTGCGCCGCTACCTGCGGCTCCGACACCGGCCCGCGGGCTGACGCGAGCTACTTCGCGACGAAGTTCACGATGCGGCCCTTCACGACGATCTCCTTGACGATCGTCTTGCCGGCCAGGTGCGACTCGACCGCTTCGCGCGCCTTCGCGAGGATCTCGTCCTCGGTCGAACCCGCGGGCATCTCGATCCGACCGCGGACCTTGCCGAGGACCTGGACCGGGATCTCGACCGTGTCCGCGACGAGCAGCGCTTCATCGACTCGGGGCCACACCGACCATGCGAGCAGCCCTTCCCCACCGAGCCGGTGCCACAGTTCCTCGGCAACGTGCGGCGCGAACGGCGCGAGGATCTGCGCGAACCGGGACGCCTGACTCCGGGTGAGCTTGTCGCCCGCCTTCGTGGCCGCGTTGACGAACTCGATCATCGCCGCGATCGCGGTGTTGAACGCGAGCCGCTCGATGTCGTGCTCGACCTTACGGATCGTCTTGTGCAGCGCGCGCTCGAGTGCCTCGTCGCCGGGGGCATCCTCCGTGAGGTGCGAGTGCACCGATCCTTGCTCGGTGTCCTCCGGCACGACGATCCGCCACGATCGATTCAGGAAGCGGTAGATCCCCGGGACGTCCTTGGGATTCCACGGCTTCGAGTCGGCGAGCGGCCCCATGTACATCTCGTACAGCCGCAACGTGTCGGCTCCGAACTCGGCGACGACGTCGTCGGGGTTGACGACATTGCCGTAGCGCTTGGACATCTTCGTGACGACCTGCGTCAGCCGCTCTCCGCTCTCGAGCTCGAAGTAGCCGCCGTCCCGCTCTTCGACGCGGTCGACCCCGATCGTCGCGCCGCGCTCGTTCTGGTAGGCGAAGCTCTGGATCATCCCTTGGTTGTAGAGCTTGTGGAACGGCTCCTTGCACGCGACGAGACCGAGGTCGTAGAGCACCTTGGTCCAGAATCGCGAGTACAGCAGGTGACCGACCGCGTGCTCGGTGCCGCCGATGTAGAGATCGACCGGCATCCAGTAGTCGCTCGCCGCCCGCGAGCAGAACTCCTCGGCGTTGTGCGGATCACAGAACCGCAGGAAGTACCAGCTCGACCCCGCAGCGCCGGGCATCGTGTTGATCTCGCGCTGTGCGGGGCGCCCCTTGCTGTCCGTCGTCGCGACCCAGTCGGTCGCGCGGACGAGGGGAGATTCGGGCTGGCCGCCGGGTGCGAAGTCGTCCATCTCCGGCAGGAGCAAAGGAAGCTCATCGTCCGGCAGCAGTTCGACCCCGCCGTCCTCGGTCAGCACGACCGGGAACGGCTCGCCCCAGTACCGCTGCCGCGAGAACAGCCAGTCCCGCAGCCGATAGGTCACCTTCGCTTCACCGATGCCGCGTGCGGTCAGCCAGTCGATGACCGTGCGCTTGGCGTCCTCGACCGTCAGGCCAGCCAGGTCCAAGCCCTCGTCGTTGTGCGAGTTGATGAACATCGCCTCGCCGCTCCAACAGCGCTGTCCGGCGCGAACTTCGGCGTCGGCTTCCACGTCGCCGGTTTCGACCTCGAAGATCGGCGGAACTGGCAATCCGAACTGCGAGGCGAACCGAAAGTCACGTTCGTCACCGGCCGGCACCGCCATGATCGCACCCGTGCCGTAGCTCGCGATGACGTAGTCCGCGACCCAGACCGGGATCCTCGCGCGCGGATCGTAGTCCGAGAACAGCGGGTTGAGCGCGTAGGCGCCGGTGAAGCACCCCGTCGTCTCCTTCGCGAGGTCGGTGCGCTCGAGTTCGCTCTTCGCCGCCGCACGCTTGACGTACTCCTCGATCGCACCCCGTTGTTCGTCGGTCGTGATCTTCGCGACGAGCGGGTGTTCCGGCGCGAGCACCATGAACGACGCACCGAACAGCGTGTCCGGACGCGTAGTGAACACGCGGATCTTCGCGTCGACCACGCCATCGATCCGGAAGTCGAGTTCGGCGCCCTCGCTGCGCCCGATCCACTCGCGCTGCATCGTCTTCAGCGACTCGCTCCAGTCGAGTCCGTCGAGATCGGCGAGCAGCCGCTCCGCGTACTCCGTGATCTTGAGCATCCATTGGCGCAGCGGCCGACGCTCACACGGGTGATCGCCGCGTTCGCTGCGGCCGTTGATGACCTCGTCGTTCGCGAGGACGGTGCCGAGCTCCTCGCACCACCACACGGGCGCGTTCGACTGGTACGCGAGACCCTTCTCGAAGAGCTTCTTGAAGATCCACTGCGTCCACTTGAAGTAGCCCGGATCGCAGGTGCCGACCTCCCGGTCCCAGTCGTAGCTGAAGCCCAGGCTCTTGAGTTGGCGCCGGAACGTCCCGATGTTCTCGCGGGTCGTCTCGTCGGGATGCGTGCCCGTCTGGATCGCATACTGTTCGGCCGGCAGACCGAACGCGTCCCAGCCCATCGGATGGAGCACGTTGTGGCCGGTCATCCGCTTGTAGCGCGACACGATGTCCGTCGCGGTGTAGCCCTCCGGGTGACCGACGTGCAGGCCGGCACCAGACGGATACGGGAACATGTCGAGCGCGTAGAACTTCGGCTTGGAGGCATCGAAGTCCGGATCGCCCGGGTTCGGCGCGCGAAACACTCGGTGCTCGTCCCAAAACGCCTGCCAGCGCGGTTCGATCTCGGCGGGGTCGTAGTTCTGCTTGGCCACGTGAAGAGTCGTGTATCGTCGAAATGCGACGGGCAGGATAACCAGACATGGTCGCGATGCAGGAACGCAACTTTCACCTTCTCATGCTCGGGCTGTTGCTGACGGCGCTCTGCGTCGACCCCGTGATGTCGAAACTCCTCGACAACTGGTCGCCACCCGAGATCGGCATCTTCCCGATCGTGGTCGTCTTCCTGTGGATCGCGCGCTACGCGGTCTGGAAGAGCCACTGCGCCGAACGCGACACGCGGCGCGTCCGGGAGCAGGTCCTCGAAACCGAGCGACGACTCTCCGCGCAGATCGAGTCGTTGGCACGCCAACTCGGTGATCGGCGCATGCGCAAGGGACTCGACGCCCAATGACGCTCTCGCCCGCCCAGCGCTCGAAGATCGAAGACGTTCTGCGACGAACCTACTACGCCGAGCAGCCGCCCGAGAAGACCGACACCGAGGCGGCTTGGGCCGACTTCGAGGACCATGTACGCGTTCGCTACGAACAAGCACTCCTCCACGTCGTGCCGTGGGTCGAACGAACGGCCGGACTCGCCGGCCGCCGGGTCGTCGAACTCGGCAGCGGAACCGGCTCGTCGACGGCTGCGTTCGCACAACACTGTGAACGGATCCACGGCTACGAGATCTGCCCCGTGTCGACCGCCGCTGCGCGGGGACGACTCGATGCGCTGGAGATCCGCAACGCCGAGGTGACCGTCGTCGATCCGTCGACCATGCTCGACACGATCGGAAGCAACCATCCGGACGGAGCGGACGCGGTCCTGCTCTATGCCGTGCTCGAACACATGACGTTCAACGAGCGCCTCGTCGTGCTCGAAGCCGCGTGGAAGTTCCTCGAGCCTGGCGGGATCATCGTCGTGGTCGAGACGCCGAATCGGTTGGCCTACTTCGACAGCCATACGTCGCAGCTGCCTTTCTTCGGGATGCTGCCGCCGGAGATCGCGGTGCGCTACGTCGATCGGTCACCGCGGCGGCAGTTGGTGGACGAATTGCGTGCGGCGGACGACAAGGTCCTCAAGCTGTCGCGTTGGGGGTTGGGGCTGAGCTATCACGAGTTCGAGCTCGCGTTCGATCGGCCGTTGCGGGATGTGGTGGTTGCGGATGGGTACGAGGAGGAGATCGTGGCGATCTATCCGGTGGAGAAGGACGAGGAGTTGTTGCGGGAGTACTTCGCGGAGTGCGGTGTGGATGTGCCGGTTGGGTTTGCGCGGAGTCCGTTGAACTTCGTGGTGAGGAAGTAGTGCTTGGCTCGCGAGCGCTCGGGATCAAAGGCAAGACGTGGGGGCTCCCCTCGTTTGCCCCGTCACCTTCGCG
>JAGQQZ010000310.1 GCA_020425915.1 Planctomycetota bacterium
CGCGAAGGTGACGGGGCAAACGAGGGGAGCCCCCACGTCTTGCCTTTGATCCCGAGCGCTCGCGAGCCAAGCACGCCCCAACCGACTACCCAACTACCCCACTGCCCCGCGCCCCCGCAGGATCCGCGCGAACGACCTCGTCCGAATCTCCTCCACACTCAACCCCGTCACCCCCAGCTCCGCCATCGACACCGCCCCACAGTTCAAACCCCGCAGGAAGTAGTTCAACAACCCCTGCCCGGTCGCCGCGTCGTCGAACACTTCCCCGACCAGCGTCGCCTGCGCGGCCTTCTCGACGAAGTTGGCCAACCGTTCCGCGGCCGCTTCGAAGCCTTCGAGGAAGAACGCATACGTCATCCCGTAGCGCACCGGCAACTGCGCCGGGTGCAGATCCCAACCCTGGTAGAACGCGTTCTCCAGCGAGTGCCGAATGTGTTTCGCTGCGAGCCGCCACGCGTCGTGGACGACCTGCCGGTTCTCGCGCTCCTGCTCGGCCGTGAGCGACTCGGGCTTCCCGGCGTGCGGACCGACCGGCATGACGTTCGTCGCGCCGTCGGACAGCCAGATGCCGGTGCCGGCGAACGCGACCTTCATCCAGTGCAACGCGAAGTCGCAGGCCGGATGGTCCATGCGCTGGTGCGCGGCGGTGATGCCACAACTCGCCGTGTAGTCGTAGGTGCCGAAGTGCGCGGCGACGCAGCGACCCTCCGCGGCCTTCGCGAGCCGGGGCAACACGCAGTATCCGCGGGCGTCGAGCAGTGATTGTGTCAGCTCGATCATGAGCTCGAGCCGCAGCGATCGGTCTGGCAGGCCGAGCTTGTGTTCGAGGTGTTCGAAGGCGTTGACGAGTGCCGTGACCTGCTCCGGAATCGGCACCTTCGGCAACGTGACCACGAAGTTGTCCGGCAGTTTCCCCGCGGCGTCGAGCAGCGAGCGGACGAAGACGTCGAGCGTGCGGATCGAGCGCCGTCGCATCTCGTCGTTGAGCGGCTTGATGCGGATCCCGACGAACGGCGGGAGCGTTCCTTCGCGCATGCCGACCGCGAGCTCGCGGGCGGCGCGCACCGCCGTCGCGTCTTCTTCGGGATCCGGTCGGACGCCGAACCCGTCCTCGAAGTCGATCCGGAAGTCCTCGACCGGCTCGGTCTCGAGTCGGGCCCGGACCCGCTCGTAGACCTGGGTCGCGAGGTCGCCGTCGGTCGGAAGACCGAGCGCCGCGGCGAACGTCGTCGCATCGGGTGCGTAGCGATTGAGCGAGGCGAGCGCGAGCTGGCCCAGCTTCGCCGTCGTCTTGCTCGAGAACAGCTGGGCTCCGCCGTAGACGGTGTGGATCGGTTGTCGATCCGGGCGATCGCCCGGGAACGACATCGCGAACTCGCGATTGGCCTGTCCGAGCTCGCCCATCGAGTCGGCCAGGTCGTCGAAAAGTGTGCTGTGGATCTCGTCCATCGTCAGCTCCCTCGATACGTCGTGTAGCCGAACGGGTTGAGCAGCAACGGGACGTGGTAGTGCTCGTCGGCTGCGTCGACCCGGAACACGATCGGGACGTGGGGGTAGAACGTCTCGCGGTTCTGCGCCGCGAGGTAGTCCGCGACGTCGAAGGTCAATCGGAACGTGCCGGGCTCCAACGAGCCCGGCGGCAAGAAGTCGGAGACGCGGCCGTCGCCGTCCGTCCTGCCGCTCGCGATCTCTTGCGCCGTCGCGCCATCGAGCCGCTCCAGGACGACGCGAATGCCCGCGGCGGGTCGACCGATCGTGGTATCGAGCACGTGTGTCGTGATCGGACTGCGTTCGCTCACGTTGCCTCCAGTTTGCGGATACGGATTCGAGTGATCGCGAGCTGCTCGTCGGCGGCGACGCGCCACTCGCGGTCCGGGTCGTTGTGGAGCCGGTCCCGCAGGATGTCCAGCATCTCCGCGGCAGACTTGCCGGTTGCACACACGACGAAGATGTAGCCGAACCGCTGCTCGTACTCGACGTTCGCGTCGCGCAGCGCGACCAGCGTCCCGTCGTCGGCCTGCTCCACCCCTGACTGCTCGTCGTCCGACCAGTCGAGATGGCGGGTGGGGTACCTCGCACGCAACGCCTCCAGGTCGCCGCCGATCTTCGGGTGGTGCGCGAGCGCCTCGAGGACGTCGTCACGCGTCATCGTCGCCCAGACGTCCGCAGCGGCGGCGAGCATCGCATCGCGCGTGCCGAACGGGCGTCGAGCCGACATCTCGTCGACCCAGCGCTGCGCGCCGCAGCAGTTCGCCAGCTCGGTGCGCGCCGCGTCGTCGGGCAGCGAATCGATCCGCAGCCCGGGCCTCACGACTCCGCTCGCTGACCGAAGACGCGCATCCGGCTCACCCCGCCGTCGGGGTACACCGACAGACGGACGTGGGTGAACGGTCCGCGCTCGACGATCTCGTCGCGCAGGAAGCGACGTTCGTCGGCCTGCATCTTCATCTCGTCGAGGATCGTCCGCCAACCGTCGTGCGCGATCAGGTCGGTCGTGCGCGCACCGGCCGCGTCGATCCCTTCGAGTCGGCAACGGTCCGGGAAGTTGCCCTTGAAGTGGTTCGTGTCGAGTTCGACGACGTGAACCGATCCGCGTCCGCCGAGGCGCACGACGATCCAGTCGTGACCCGGTCCGCGCCGGCGCCGCGTCTCCCAGCCCTCGCCCATGTTCGCGGCGCGCCCGGGCGCGATCAGGTGGTTCATCGAGCCGAAGAACATGTCGCTGCACGCGAGCGCGAGCCCGCCGTTGTGCAGCGCCGCCAGATCGACGTCGCCCCGTGCGACGTGTCGGCGTGCGAGCTCGTCGTCGACCGCGCGCCAAGCCGGTTCGACGTCGCCGTAGACGCGGAGTCTGGCCACGCCGCCGTCGGGGAAGATGTTCAACCGCACATGGGTGTAGGCGCGCGGGTCGAGCACGGCGAACAGGTTCTGCGACCCGGCGCGCAGCGGCGACTGCGGTAGCACTTCGGTCCAGGTCGCCGACTCGAGGGCGTCGCCGTCGGCGCGCGTCGCGTCGAGCGACGCGAACGGCGGGTGGTTGCCGAGGAAGTGCGCGGTGTCGATGTCGACTCCGCGGATCACTCCGCTGGCGCCGAGCCGCAAGACGCACCAGTCGTGGCCGGGGCCGCGCTTGCGGCGGCTCTCCCAGCCGTCCATCCACTTGCCGTGCTCGGTGTACTCGTCGGGCAGGAACACCGGCTCGGTCGGTTCGACCAGGTTCTGGCATTCGGCGAAGAACTCGTCGTTGGTCGACAGCGCGCGGCCACCGATCGCGGCGGACGCGAGATCGACGAGCCCCGTGAACACGGCGGCTCCGGAATCAGGTCGGGTCATGGCGGTGGAGTTGGGTGCGGCCGGTCGGCGCGCCGAACGACTGGCCGTCGAACACGCGGACGCCGCGGAGCCACGTGGCGCGGACGGCGCCGGTCAGCGAGCGGCCCAGATACGGCGACAGTTTGTGCCGGAAGTGTAGGTGGTCGACGTCGACCTCGAACGTAGCGTCCGGATCCCAGATGCAGAGGTCCGCGTCGTATCCCGACGCGATCGAGCCCTTGCGATCCGCGAGACCGGCGAAGTGCGCCGGCGCGGTGCTCATCAGGCGTGCGAGATCGTCGAGCGCGAAGCCACGTCGCCTGGCTTCGGTCCAGACGTTCGCCAGCCCGAGCGACAGCGAGGAGATTCCGCCCCAGGCTCGGCCGAAGTCGCCGTCGTCGACGTGCTTCAGTCCGGGTGTGCACGGCGAGTGGTCGGAGATCACGAAGTCGATGTCGCCGGCGCGCAGTGCGGCCCACAGCGCTTCGCGGTTCGCCTCGTCCCGGATCGGTGGTGCGCACTTGAAGCTCGTCGCGCCGTCGGGGATCTGCTCGGCCGCGAGGCAGAGATAGTGCGGGCAGGTCTCGACGGTGATCGGCAGACCTTCGGCGCGCGCCGCTCGGAGCGTTGGCAGCGCCGCAGCCGCCGACAGGTGAACGATGTGGACGGCGCAGCCCGTGGTGCGACACAGTTCGACCAGCAGCTCGATCGCGGCGACTTCCCATCGTGGCGGGCGCGACTCGAGCCATGCGCGATGAGATCGCGAGCCCGGTGCGCATTCGCTGGCGTTGGACGCGAGTTCGGCGTGCGCGAGCAGCGGCAATCCCGCGTCGCGCAGTCGCGGCATCGCGGCGAGCAGATCGTCCCGCGTCGACATCGGGAAGTCGTCGATCCCGGAGTCACACAAGAAGGCCTTCGCGCCGAGCACGCCGGCCGCGGCGAGTTCCGGGAGCTGGTCCGCGTTGCCCGGGACGACTCCGGCCCAGAACCCGACGTCCACCGCGAGCTGTCCGCGGCACGCCTCGAGCTTCTGCCGTAGCGCGCCCGCGTCGGTCGTGACCGGCGTGCAGTTCAGCGGCATGTCGACGATCGTCGTCACTCCGCCCGCCGCAGCCGCGCGGGTCGCCGTCGTGAATCCCTCCCAGTCCGTGCGGCCCGGCTCGTTGACGTGCACGTGACAGTCGACGAGGCCCGGTGACACGACGAGCGCGCCGACGTCCTCGACCGGAATCCCCGTTGGCGTCGTGTCCTCGACCGACGCGATGCGCTCCCCGTCGACCACGATCGTCGCGGGTCCGACGCCGCCGCGGGTGACGACGCGCTCACTGCGGATCGCGAACACGCTCATTCGAGCTTCGCACCCTGCGCGAACCACGCGCCGATGACGTCACGCTCTGCCTGCGTCATGTGGGTCAGGTTCGCGAGCGGCATGACGCCGGACTGGACCTGGGTCGTCAGCCGTTGCGCGAGCGACTGGACCTGCGTGTCCGTGTCGAACATCACGCCCTTGGGGGCGACCGCGTAGAGCGGCGATGTCGGCGACATCGAGTGGCAGGTGACGCAGTGACGGTCGATGAGCGTCCTCACCTCGGCGAACGGGACTTCGGCGTGGTCGGCGAACGACTTCGGCCGCGACACGAACGCGAGCGACACGATCACGACCGCCGCGGATGGCAGCAGCCAGACGTTACGCCGTCCCTGGCCACGCAGGTTGAACCAGTGCCTCGTGCCAGCGCCCGCGATCGCGATGGCCGCGAGGATCGCCCAGTTCCAGGCGTGCCCGTACGTCATCGGGTAGTGGTTGCTCACCATGATGAACAGCACCGGCAGCGTGAAATAGTTGTTGTGCAACGATCGCTGTGCCGCCTCGATGCCGTAGCGCGCATCGGGAGCGTCCCCGTCGATCATCGCGTCGACCATGACGCGTTGGTTCGGAATGATCACGAAGAACACGTTCGCCGCCATGATCGTGCCGATCAGCGCGCCGACGTGGATGTACGCGGCGCGGGCGCCGAACGTCCGTGTCAACCAGAACGCGAGGCCGGTGAACGCGAGGAACCCGACCGCGGCCAACAGCTCGGGCATGCGCCCGAGCGGGCTCTTGCACGCGAAGTGGTAGACGAGCCACCCGCCGACCAGCGTGCCGACGCCGATCGCGATCGCCTGCCAGCGCGTGAGGTCGGCGACCGTCGGATCCACGACCATCGTGCCGGCCTCGAGGTAGTAGGCGACGCACAGCAGGCAGAAGCCGCTGATCCAGGTGAAGTAGGCTTCCCACTTGAACCAGTGCAGGACCTTCGGGAGCCGCTCCGGAGCGACTCGATACTTCACGACCCGGTAGAAGTGTCCGCCGTGCACCGACCATAGGTCGCCGGCGACGCCGGGTTCGAGGTCGTCCCCGGCGCGGACGTGGTTGTTGAGCCAGTTGAAGTAGAACGACGTGCCGATCCACGCCGCGCCCGTCACGACGTGGACCCAGCGGAGGACGAGGTCGATCCAGCTCCAGCCGTGCAGGTCCATCGGCGGCTCATTCTGTCGAGGGTTTCGACGGCTCGCGATCGAGAACTTGGTGATTCGCGGAGCGGACCGATCCGCCGGCCGAACCGCGTGCCGCCCGTCGCAACGCGGAATCCGACTGCTCGAGCACGCGACCGAAGCCAGACATCGGTTCTTTCCGATGATCGGGGCATGGGAGAGAGCACGAATGCATGGGGCGTTCGGCTGCGCTACGTCACGGCGTTGCTGCTCGTCGTTGGCTCGCTCCTGACGGTCCACGCGTTCGAGGATCGCGGCTGGGAGGCGGAGCGGCGTTGGACGCAGATCGTCAACGTCGCGGGGCGTCAGCGGATGCTGAGCCAGCGCCTGTCCAAGGACGTGCTGCGCGTGTTCCAGGCGTCGACGGTCGGCGATGCCGAGGGCGTGGCGCTCGGCGCCGCGGAGCTCGAGCGGACGCGCACCGAGCTACGCCGCGCCCACGATCATCTCGAAGACGTGCTGACCTCGTCCTTCGTGTCGGACGCAACGCCGTTCCGCGCCGGATTCGTTCGCGTCGGCCATTCTCTCCGGTCCCTGCAGGAGATCGGCGCCGAGGTCGGCGACCTGGCACGCGAGCGCCGGATCGAACCGGACGAAGCGGCGTTGCTGCCGCGGCTGTTCGAGCAGGAGGCGGAGTTCCTGCGCAACATGGAGTCGCTCGTGTCCAGGTGCGTGCGGACGGCGGACGAACAGCACGTCGACATGCGGCTCTGGAGTTGGTTGGCGACGATCGTGTGTGTCGGCGTCGTCATCGCGCTCGGGGGGACGATCATCGAGCCGGCTCTGCGACGCTTGTGCGACCGCCAGCGTGCCGCAGAGACCGAGGCGAAGCGCGCGCGGCAGGCCGAGGCCGCGCTCGCGAGCGAGCGAGAGCGGTTCGACCTGTGCGTCCGCGGATCGTCGGACGGTCTCTGGGACTACGACCCGAGCGACGGGTCGATGTGGTTCAGCGATCGATTCCGCGCGCTCGTCGGCCGCGCCGAGGGGGCGTTCCCGGATCGCTTCGAATCGCTGCGCGAGCTGATGCATCCGAACGACGTCGAGGTGACGGTGGAGGCGCTCCGGGCGCATCTCGAGCACCGGGACCCGTTCCACGTGCACTGTCGACTCATGCAGCCGGACGGCGAGTATCGCTGGTTCCGCTGTCGCGGTCAGGCCGTCTGGGACGACGCGGGGAACGCCACGCGGATGGCCGGGTCGATATCCGACGTGCACGAGGCCCGGCTCGCCCGGGATCGGTTGGATCTCGCGGTTCGCTCCGCGGGTGTCGGTCTGTGGGATTGGGAGGTGCCGTCCGGCCAGACCTGGTTCAGCGACACCTTCTACACGATGCTCGGATACGCGCCCGGCGAGTTGCCGATGAACCTCGACACGTGGCAGCAGATCTGCCACCCCGAGGATCTGCCGCGGGCGTTCGAAGAGATCCAGAAGCACTTCGACGGGCGCGCGGACGTGTACCGCTGCGAGCAGAGACTCCGGTGCGCCGACGGTGTGTGGCGGTGGATCCTCGACGTCGGTGAAGTCGTCGAGTGGGACGCCGACGGCAAGCCGCTCCGCATGATCGGGGCGCATCTCGACATCGACGAACTGCACGGGGCGATGGAGCGGGCGCGCGCGTCCAATCGAGCCAAGGGCGAGTTCCTCGCGAACATGAGCCATGAGATCCGGACGCCGTTGACCGCGATCCTCGGCTTCGCCGAGGTCGCCGAGGACACGGCGACCGCGCCTGCCGACAGCCCGCTCGCGGACGCTCTCCGGACGATTCGGAGAAACGGCGAACACCTGATCACGATCATCAACGACATCCTCGACGTCTCGAAGATCGAGGCCGGCAAG
>JAGQQZ010000311.1 GCA_020425915.1 Planctomycetota bacterium
GCCGTCCTGGAACACGAACCCGATCCGACGATCGCTCGGGGCGACGTGCCGCCGACCGTCGTCGACGGCCCGGTCGCCGAGCCGCACCGTTCCGTGCATGCCGCGTTCGAGTCCGGCGACGCAGCGCAGCACGCTCGTCTTGCCGCAGCCCGACGGCCCCACGATCGCCGTGCGCGAGCCCTGTTCGACCGAGAGGTCGATCGGCCCGAGTGTGAACTCTCGTGACCGACTCAGCGTCAGTCCTTCGATCCGTAGTCGGCTCATGAGAGGGGGTCCGGTCTCCGGCCGGTGATGGCCATCAGCAGGAACGGCAGGATCAGGCAAGCGCCGAGTAACAGCAACCCGAGCGCTCCACCGAAGTCCTCGCCACCGAAGTGGACGACGTTCGACAGGCGGCGCACGACCGTGCCGTTGCCGGCCGGCAACACGACGGCGAGGTCGAGCTCGCGAACCGCGAGAACGAACGACAGGCAGATCGCGGACAGCACCGCCGGCAACACGAGCGGACCATGGATCCATCGCAGCCGCGCAATCGGGCCGCGTCCGCTGAGTTCCGCGGCTTCGCCCAACGCCGGCGGCACGCGCCGCATCGATGAGCTCAGGGTCAGCACACCGAACGGCAGGAAGCGCGCGGCGTAGGCAGCGACGACGATGCCCGCGGAATCGTAGAAGTCCCCCGTCCTGTCGTACACCTGACCGGCGAACCGGCTGTTGTAGACCTGCACGAAGCCCATGCCCAACAGGATCGCCGGCACCGCCAACGGCACGACCGCCAGGTAGTCGACGAATCGGAAACGACCGGCAGCCCATCGCGCCAGCGGTAGCGAAGTCAGCACGATCACGCCCGCGGTCGCGATCCCGATCGCGAGCGTGTAGCCGAGATCGCCACCCGCCTCCGAGATCGCCATGCGGAAACTCTCGCGCAGGGTCGCGAACGACATCGGTTGGTCGACGACGGTCGAGCCCGCTGCCCAACGTGCGAGCACGACGACCGGCACCCCAACACCGCAGCCGAGGTACACGATCGGCAGCAGCAACGCCGGGAATCGCAGCGACCGCAGCGGCCGCACCGGGAGCGGACGGTGATCACCTGCGATCGTCCGCGAGGCGCGGAGCCGCAGCGCGACGACGAGTGCGATCGAGACGAGCGCGACGAGCGGGATCGCCGCCAGGATCGGACCGATCAGGTCTTCCTCGGACGCCCCGGTCGCGCGCCGCGTCCACTTCGCGAACACCCCCTCGGCGTACGTGTGCCAGGTCTTGCCCTTGACGGTCAGGAACTCCGGCACGCCGTGCTCCGAGACGACGAACACGAACGCGAACAGGCACCCCGCCGCGATCTCCGGGACCGCGAGGCGCGCGAGCAGCCGTTCGGCCGGACCGCGCCCACGCGCCAACAGCGCGGCTTCGTACATGCGCCCGTCGATCGAGCGCATGCCCCGCGCCGTGAGCACGGCGACGAACGGCGCGTACGACACACCGAGCAGCAGCGAGCAGCCCCAGAACCCGGTGACGTCGCCGATGTCCGAGAACCCCATCGCGACGAAGATCGGCGGGACGACCAGCGGAGCCACGCCGAGCGGGCCGAGCCAACGCGCGCCCGGCAGATCGGTGCGAACCGTCAGCCAGGCGTGACCGCAACCGAACACGAACGCAATCGCGGTGGACGCGCCCCCGAGCCAGACCGTGCGGAGCAGTTGCGCCCGGTCCCCGGATTCGGCGAGGATCGCGCCGAACGAGTTCCATCGGATGCCGTCCGGTCCCACCGCCGCGTCGTAGAACATCGCGCCGATCGGCAGCGCGACGAACGCTGCACAGAACGCGAGCGCGAGGACGGCGGCAAGGCGGATCACCGCTCGAAGCGCGCGGAGAACTCACGCGAGGTCGGTTCGAGTTGTCGCGCGGTCGCCTCCGGATCCCAGTCGAGCGCATGGAACGCCCCGATCGACAGGATGGTCGGATCCGTCGGGCCCTTCACCGAGGCTCGGACCGGGATCTGCGCCGACTTCGCAGCCGCCAACAACGCTTCGGTGCGCTCGGAGAGCACCCAGTCCACGAGCTTCTTCGCGGCATCGGGGTGCGGCCCACCGGCGACGATCGCGATCGAGTTCGGGATCAACATCGTCCCCATGTGCCCCTCGCCCTGATCCGGAAACACGCAGGTGACCGGATGACCCTTCGTCTTCGCGACGTGATAGTCGTCGGTGTCGGTCAGCGCGAACGCGAACTTGCCGGCCGCGGTCTCGCGCATCGTGGCACCGTTGCTCTGCAGGAACACGACCTCGTTCGCGAACAGCCCCTCGACGAACTCTGCGTACTTCGCCTCGCCGAGCACCCCGCGCAACGCCGCGAAGTGGGTCAAGGTCGTGCCGGTCAGCGGCTTGGCGACCGCGCACCGACCCTTCCACTTCGGATCGACGAGGTCCATGAGGCTCGTCGGACGCTCGGCCGGATCGGGCAGCAGGTCCGTGTTGACGATGAACACGCGCGCGCGCGACGCGAAGCCCGTCCACCTTCCCTCCGGATCCTTGAACGACGCCGGGATGTCCTTCGCGGACGGCGACTCGTACGGGGTCAGCAGTCCCTTCTGCCCGAGCCGCACCGTGTGCGCGAGTTCGTTGTTCCAGAACACGTCACACCGCGGGCGTTGGGCCTCCTCGATGATCGCGCTGACGAGCCCGACGGTCTTCGACGCCTCGGTGTCGTATCGCGCGTGGACCGAGAGCCCGGTCTCCTCCTCGAACTTGCGCACCAACTGCTCGCTGTGCTGCTGATCGAGGGCGACGTAGAGGGTCACGTCGGCGTCGCTTCCGCATGCGGAGAACGAGGCGAAGGACGCGGCGACGAGGACTCGGCGAAGAGTGTTCATGACGGACGCACCGTAGGGGCGTCGGCGGCGAGGGGGAAACACATCGTGATGCCCGGCGACGGGCGACATCGGCGAGTCGCGGCATGGACAAACTCCGTGCCGAACGCGAAACCGCCACCTCCGTGCGTCTCCGACCCCGATGCGTTACCTCGCCGTAACAACTACCGATCCGAGCGCGAACGCGTACATGGCACGGCCCGGAGCTTCGCGACGCGAATCTCCGGGCCGGCAAACGTGGCGAGGACGACGGGACTTGAACCCGCAACCACCGGATCGACAGTCCGGTGGTTAGTGCTCGCCTTCGGCTCCTGTACGTAGTTTTCTAGCACGTTCTCCTCACGCGGTTACAGTTCGCGGTTACAATCCGGGCGTGAATCTCCCTCGAAAAGGCCGCCCACCAAAGTGTCCTCCCGGTGTCGCTCGACGCTGGACGAAGGCCTTCGGCTGGCGCTTTCGAGCCTTCCCCATGGTGGCAGGCAAGCGCATTCCGGGCCCGTGGCGCGAGCACGCCGACGTCGCGGCTCGAGATGCCCGGCTGATCCGGGAGCGCGGCCAGCAGGTCGCCGACATCCCCGAGATCCTGACCTTCGAGGACGCACTCCGCCTCTTCCTGGAGCGGGCAGAACAGCGTGGGTTCCGCCGAAGCTTGGTCCAACCGTGCAGACCCGCGACCGTCCGGCACTACCGCGAGATCTCGGCCACCCTCTACCGTCGCTTCGGCGGCAGCGTGCTGCTGCCGCAGATCGACGCCGGGACCATCACCGAGTACCTCGCGAGTCGATCCACCGAGGCCAACTTCCGCTGCAAGTGCCGAGAGCGGAAGGAGCCGTGCACCCACAAGCCGCAGACACCGTCCGGCGCGCGCCTGAACAAGGAGCGCCAGACCCTGCGCTTGATCTTCAAGACGGCCATCGATGCCAACCTCCACCCGGGCCCCAACCCCGTCGATCGCGTCGACCACTACGGCACTCCCGACACCGACTCGGACGAGGAGTGGCAGTTTTACACGCCCGACCAGGTCGCCCAGATCCTCGCGGCAATCCGTGCGAATTCTGGTCGGTGTCGGACGGCATCTGCATTCCACGACGCCATCGCCATCCTCTTCTTGGCGGGTTTGCGCCTCGGGGAGTTCGTTCACCTGCGGCGGCGCCACCTGGATCTTCATGCCGGAGTGATCACGGTGCCCAAGGAGGGCAAGCGCGGCACGCGCAAGGTCCCCATGAGCGCCCCCCTTCTTCGCATCTGCACCGGACTCTGCGCCGACGGCCGAACGAACGAGTACATCTGGCGACCGGGTGAAGGAGACCGAGAGAAGGTCGCTCACGACCTGAAGCGCAACTTCTTCCCGCGCTGGAGG
The DNA here is from genome assembly GCA_020425915.1 of Planctomycetota bacterium. Taxonomy (GTDB): domain Bacteria; phylum Planctomycetota; class UBA1135; order UBA1135; family UBA2386; genus JAGQQZ01. Next base: position 4,227 of record JAGQQZ010000311.1, read on the forward strand.
AACAAGATCCCGAGTGACCTGCGGGCGCGATTCCACGCCCACACGTTCCGACACTCGTACCGTTCCCAACTCCAACTCCACGCCCCGGAGGTCCACATCGACAAGCTGGGTGGCTGGAGCAACCGGGGCAGCGTCTCGAAGCGTTACGGGCACGCGACTCTTCTCCAGCTGCGGCATTGTCTCCGGTGGGGACATGCCGTGACCGTGCGTCACGCGCGATGTCCAGGTTGTTCCAGGACATCGCTCCCCGGTGCCCGAGATTCGATCCGGCATCCGTGATACCGTCGGCGAGACATGACCTTA
>JAGQQZ010000312.1 GCA_020425915.1 Planctomycetota bacterium
GCGGTGATCTTCCTGCAGACGAGTGCGAAGGACCCGAACGCGTATCCCGCGCCGAATCCGTATCGCACCGAGACGCCGACGCAGGCGCGCAAGATCGACGACGCGCTGCAGGCGATCTGGAGCCGGCACCCGAACTACCGGCTCATCCCCTGCGAGACCAAGTTCTACGAGAAGGTCGCCGACGTGTTGTTCGCGCTGCACGACGCGCTCGGGACGAGGCCGCCGGAGCACAGATCGTGAGCGAGGCCGACGACGCACAGCGACTCGCGCGCGAACGCGCGCTGATCGAGGACTTGTCGGATCCGAATAACCTGCCGGGATCGCCGCGCCAGATCGAACTCGCGCGCACCCACGGCAGCCTCGTGTTCCTCGCCGACGACGACGTCTACAAGCTCAAGCGCGCGGTCGACTTCGGCTTCTTCGATTTCACGACGCTGGCCGCACGGCGCGCCGACTGCGACGCGGAACTGAGGCCCAATCGACGCACCGCGGCCGACGTCTACCTCGACGTGCTGCCGATCTACGCCGACGACGACGGGTTCTCGATGACGCGCGCGCACGGCGAACCGGTCGAGTGGGCCGTGCACATGCGGCGGTTGCCCGACGACGTCCGCGCCGACGTCCTGTTGCGCACAGGACGACTCGACGCCGGGCGCGTGGCCGAACTCGCGGCGGCGACCGCGCGGTTCCACCGCGAAGCGGAGCCGCACGATTCGACGTTCGACGCGCTGCGCACGAACATCGCCGAGAACTTCGAACAGACCCGACCGATGATCGGCCGCCACCTCGACCAGGCGACGTTCGACGACCTGCACGCGGCTCAGCACGCTTGGCTCGAGAAGAGCTCGGTCCGGCTCGCATCGCGCCCCGCCTGCGACGGGCACGGCGACCTGCGGCTCGAGCACGTCTACTTCCTCGACGGCGGTCCGGTGATGATCGACTGCATCGAGTTCAACGAGCGGTTCCGGATCGCGGACCCCGCGCTCGACGTCGCGTTCCTCGCGATGGAGGCGTATCGCGAAGGACGCGGGGACCTGGCCGAGGTGTTCCTCGGCGCGTTCGCCTACGAGTCGGACGACTACGAGTTCTACCCGATCATCGACGGCTACATGAGCTACCGCGCGTTCGTCCGGGCCAAGGTGGCCGGTTTCGTCGCCGACGACCCAGGCACGTCCGCCGAGGTGCGCACGCGGAAGCGGGACGCGGCCGAGCGCCAGTTCGAACTCGCCCTCGATCTGCTCGCGCCCCGCGACTCGGCGCGGATCGTCGCGATCGGCGGGCTCCCGGGTTCCGGCAAGAGCACGGTCGCGCGCGCGGTCCGCGCGTTGCTGTTCGGCCCGATCATCAGCGCCGATGCGACGCGCAAGCATCTCGCCGGCGTCGACAAGCTCGCGGCCGCCGGCGCCGACGCCTACACGCCGGAGTTCTCGGCGCGCGTCCTCGACGAGATCGTGCAGCGCACCGACTGCGTGCTCGCGAGCGGCCGCACGGCGATCGTCGACACGACGTTCTACAGCGGGGACGCGCTCGAACGCGTCGCCAAGCTCGCCGCCGACTGGCAGGTGCCGATCGACTTCATCGAGTGCACGGCACCCGTCGACGTGTTGCGCCGACGACTCCGACAGCGCGAAGGCGACGTGTCCGACGCGGACACCCGCGTGCTCGACAAGTTCCTCGCCCGGCGCGATCGCGTCGCACTCGACGCGCCGGTCGTGCACCACCTGCTCGACACGGACTGCGACCCGAACATCGTTCGCGAGTCGCTCGTCGAGTGGTTGCTAGGGTAGCCGCGGCTGCGCGGACGCGAATTCCTCGGACACGTCGGCGTCGCCCGGGAAGCGCCCCCGCTCGTCGGGCCAGACGAGTTGCAGGACGGGGAACGCGCGGTCGCCGTAGTGCTCCCGCGCGTGCAACAAGACCTCGTCGACGACCGAACGATCCGTGACCGAATGGAAGCGGACCTCGTGGTCGGTCAGGAGGTCGCGATTGGACGCGCCGTTCGCGAACGCGGTGCCCGAGCGGACGTCCTCGCCGCACTCCTCGAGCAGGTCGTGCGCCGTCTCGGGCGGGAGCCCGACGACGACGATCTCGGGGTGCTCGAAGGTCTCGAACAGACCGACGGTGTAGGCCACCGGCACGTCTCCCCCGTGCACGAGCACGCTCCACCCTTCGGCGGCGATTTGTTCACGGAGTGCGTCGAGGACGCCGTCGGGGCCAGGTTCGGTCATCGCCGGACTCTACCCGGCGCGGAACCTCCGGCACCATGGCCGATTGGGTCGTCCGTCATGACTCCGCGCCGCACGTGCGGCGAGCATGCGTCGCCCTGATTCGCGTGCCTCTTACGGCGCTGCGAAGCGGGTTCGCAATTGTGTTCTGGCTTACGAATCCTTAATGTTCCGCGCACTCTAGCCCCGCGAGCGTGCCCCCCTGCAAGCGCTCGTGATCACACCCATCCCGGAAGGAATCATCGTGCAGCACCTCGCCAGACCGATCTTCGCGATCGCGATCTCCGTGTTGATCGCCAACGCTGCGTTCGCCCAAGGCTCACCCGGAACGTCCGGCAGTTCGTGGGGAGGCCACAGCGTGGGCACCTCCGGTTCGTCGGGCCCGGGCTCGTCCGGTACGTCCGGCACCTCGGGCAGCGGGGACCCCGGCACGTCCGGTTCTTCCGGCCCCGGCGGTTCGGGCACGGTCGGCACCTCGGGCAGCTCCGGCTCCGAGGGCACGTCCGGCACTTCGAACGGTGGCGCGAGCCCGGGCACGTCCGGCACCGAGCCGAGTCTCGGCACGTCCGGCAGCTCGGGAGCAGGCACGTCCGGCACGTCCGGCTCGTCGGGCTCCGGCAGCCCCGGCACCTCCGGCAGCTCGGGCGGCGGCGACTCGACGTCGAACCCGGCACCGGGTTCGGGCAGCATCGGCACCTCGGGCACCTCGAGAGGCAGGAGTCCCGCCGGCACCTCGGGCAGCTCGGCTTCGTCCGACAGCCCCGGATCCGGCAGCCCCGGCACCTCCGGCAGCTCGGGCGGCGGCAGCCCGGGCACGTCTGGTACGTCCGGCTCGTCGGGCTCGAGTGAGGGCAGCTCGGGCACCGGCAGCGTCGGCACCTCGGGCACCTCGAACGGCGGCCAGAGCCTCGGCACGTCCGGCAGCTCGAGCTCGTCGGAGAGCGCTTGCTCGAACAGCCCGGGGACCTCGGGCAGCTCCGGCGGCGGCAGCCCCGGCACGTCCGGCACCTCGGGCTCTTCGGGCTCGAGCTCCGGCACCGTGGGCACGTCGGGGAGCTCCGACGGCGGCCAGAGCCCCGGAACCTCCGGTAGCTCCGGCAGCTCGAGCTCGGACGAGAACTGCCACAACGCCGGCGTCCAATCGATCTGGGAGAACTACGGGCAGGGCGTCGCCGGTTGCAACGGCATCCCGGGCCTGACGATGTCGGGCGTCCCGAAGCTCCAGACCGATCCGATCATCATCATCGACAACCAGGGCCCGCCGCTGACCTGCGGTCTGTTCTGGTCGTGGACGCAGGGCGAGCTGTACGTCCCGTTCCTCGGCGGCGACATCCTCGTCGGCCTGCCGATCATCGTCGCGGTCACCTACACGGTGCCGGACGGCGGGTTCGACTTCGCGTGCGCGATCTCGTCGGACTGTTCGCAGATCGGTTGGGAGCTCTACCTGCAGCTGCTCTGCATCGACGGCTGCAGCCCCGCGGGCTTCTCGATGTCGCGCGGTCTGCGCTTCCGCATCGGCGACCTCTGAGTCCAAGCAAGCGGTACGCCACGGGGTCGCGCATTCGCGCGGCCCCGTTCGCATGTACGGATTTCGACAGATTCTCGATTTGAGACTCTGACGCACGGCGCGTTGGCAACGCGCGGACCGGAATGTCTCACGTGTCCAACACCGGGACTGGCCCGACCGCTGCCGGGAACGCGAGCTAGGCTGCTTGGACTCCTGTTCCCCAACCACGTTCCCTCCCCCTACCGTGCGAATCTCCCCCCTACTCGTGGTCGCTGCGATGTCGGTGATCTTCTCCTCTCCCGCGTTCGCCCACGGCGACCGCACTGGCTCCTCACGCGACGGCTGTACGACGCGCACCGGTTGTACTTCCGGCTCCAGCCGTGACTCGGGCGACCGCTGTGGAAGCTCCGGGTCGGGCAGCCGGGATGGCTACTGCCGGACCGGCTCCGACTCGGGCAGCGGCTCGAGTGGAGATTGCCGGGACGGAAGCAGCGAGCGTGACTGCAGCCGTGATGGCGAGCGCGATTGCACCTGGGATCGCAATTGTGACCGCGACGGCA
>JAGQQZ010000313.1 GCA_020425915.1 Planctomycetota bacterium
AGGGCGACCGACGCGAAGGTGACGGGGCAAACGGGGGGAGCCCCCTCGTCTTGCCTTTGATCCCGAGCGCTCGCGAGCCGAGCACACAGCCGGTCGCTTCTCAGTCGAGCCAGCGGAACTCAACGTTCCCAAGCCGCGATGCGCCGCTCACGCGCGGCCGGATCCGGCAACGCGTAGTCCCACACCCCGATCCGGCGCAGCCCACCGGGCAACTCGCGCGGTGCTTCGGTCTCGACCGACAGCCACAGCACCAGACGGCCGTGGCGGCGCAGGAGCGGGGCGGCGAGCTTGCCGACGTCGTGCGCTGATGCGACGGCTCGTGACGTGACGAGCGTGAACCGCCCGCGGCCGCCGTGCGCGGGCAGCTGGGCGGCGTCGAGGGCCTGAGCGCGGACGCGTGTCGGGTCGACGTGCGCGGCTTCGAGTGCGCGGGTGATCGCGGCGATCTTCTTCTGGGTTCGGTCGAGCAGGGTGACGTCGGCCGAGTCGTCAGTCGCGGCGATCGCGATGCCGGGGAACCCGTTGCCGGTGCCGAGGTCGAGCGTTCGGGTCGGATCGTGATCGACGAGCAGGACGCCGAGGCTGTCCATCGCGTGGAGCACGAGCGCGGCGTCGCGGTCGCGGACGGCCGTCAGGTTGACGTGCTGGTTCTCCGCGAGCATCGCGTCGGTGAACGCGACCAGCAGCGGCGCCGCGGGCTCCGGGAGTTCGTGACCGAGCGAGGTGGCGAAGTCTCGGAGCCGCGCGGCGTCGTCCACTGGGTTACGAGAACGTCTTGAACTCGCCGGCGTCGAGCTTGGTCTGATATTCCTCGAGCTCCTGCTTCACGTCGCCGCCGAGGAAGTAGAGGCCGATGATGTTCGGGAATGCCATCGCGAGGATCATCAGATCGCCGAAGTCGAGGACGTTGCTCGCGCTGATGATCGAGCCGAGGAACACGAACACGACGAAGATCACCTTGTAGATGATCGACGTCGCCTGTCCGAACAGTCGGGTCCAGCAGCGCTCGCCGTAGTAGGACCAGGAGATCATCGTCGAGAACGCGAACAGCACGACCGCGAGCAGCAGCACGGACGGGAACCACCCGCGCATGAACTCGACCGTCGAGAACGCGTACGCCGTCAACGCCGCGCCCTCCTTGCCAGCGACCATCTCGGCGGCCTCCGGCGCGTTGTAGACGCCGGTGATGACGATGACGAGCGCGGTCATCGTGCAGACGACGACGGTGTCGATGAACGGTTCGAGCAGGGCGACGATGCCCTCGCGGACCGGGTACTCGGTCTTGGCGGCGGAGTGTGCGATCGACGCCGAGCCGACGCCGGCTTCGTTCGAGAACGCCGCGCGTTGGAAGCCGGTGATCAGCGCGCCGATCGCGCCGCCGTAGACCGCATCGCCGGAGAACGCGCTCGAGAACATCGTCGCGAACGCGGCCGGGATCTGGTGCATGTCGGCCAGTAGAACGAGGATGCAGCCGGACACGTAGATCGCGCACATCAACGGCACGATCTTGGATGCTGTCGAGGCGATCCGCTTGATGCCGCCGAGGATGACGATCGCGACCAGGATCGACATGATGAGCCCGAACACCCAGCTGTTCTGTTCGAAGAACGGGTAGTCGGCCTTCAGGATCGTCAGTGCCTGCGCGACCTGGAACGAGTTGCCGCCGGCGAGCGAGCCGCCGATGCAGAAGATCGCGAACAGGAACGCGAGGCCGGCGCCGAGCGGTCCGTAGCCCTTCTCCTTGAGCCCCTTGGCGAGGTAGCGCATCGGCCCGCCGAGCACGCGGCCCTCGGGGTCGATCTCGCGGTAGCGCTGGCCGAGCGTGCACTCGGTGAATTTGAGGCTCATGCCGAGCAGTCCGGCGACGATCATCCAGATCGTCGCGCCCGGTCCGCCGAGCGAGACCGCGATCGCGACGCCGGCGATGTTGCCGAGTCCGACGGTCGCCGAGAGCGCGGACGACAGCGCTTGGAAGTGCGAGACCTCGCCGTGGTCGTGCGGGTCGTCGTACTTGCCGCGCACGACCTGGATCGCGTGTCCGAACATGCGCACGTTGACGAATCGCATCAACAGCGTGAACACGACCGCGCCGATCACGAGCCAGACGACGACGAACGGCAAGTTGAGCACGACGGGCTCGCCACGCGGCGACAGCGCGATCTCGTCGCCGTTCTTGTCCTTCCACGGGAACGGGTGTGCGTTCTCGGCGGCGCCGGAGAGGATCTTGCCGTAGTTCGTGTGGACGTCTTCGATCGCTTCGTCGGACAGCGTCGCGCCGCTCGCGTCGGTCCACGGCTTCGGTGGGGCGCCGGCCCCGCCGGTCAGTTCGGCGAGGTTGAAGAACGGTACGGCCGCTCCATACTCGAGCAACACGCCGAACGTCTTGTCGATCGATCCGTCCTTCTCGAGCCAACCCGGCTCCTTCGATTCCGCGGTCGCCGCAGCGCCCGGATCGGCTCCGTCCTGCGCTTGCAGAGCGGGCGTGACGAACGCGAGGACGAGCGACAGGGAGAGGATCAGCTGTCTCATGGAGGGCCCAGGGTTGCGCGCGGGATCGCGCGGGACACAGCGGATCTTCGAGACCCCGCTCGTCGAGTCAACAGCGGGGTGACTCGAACGCGTCGATCAGGTCTTCGAGTGGCGCATCGGGTGAAACCCACCGAACCTGCGGTCCGAGGTGGCGCAGCCACGTCGTCTGCCGACGGATCAGCTTGTGGGTCGAGCGCCGGATCCGGTTGCGCAACTCCTCGAGGTCCTTGTAGCGCCCGCGCAGGAAATCGATGCACTCGCGGTAGCCGATCGCGGCGCTCGAGGTGTTCGAGAAACCAGCGTCGTCGAGGATCGATCGCACTTCTTCGACGAGTCCGCGTTCGAGCATCTCGATCGTCCGCGCACGCACGCGGGAATGGAGTTCCTCGCGGTCGCGGGAGAGTGCGACGATCCGGCACGGCACACGCCAGGATTCGGCCTCGAAGGTGGTCTGCTGTTCGGAGATCGGCTTGCCGGTCTGGTGCAGGACTTCGAGCGCGCGCACGATCCGACGCAGGTCGTTCCGGTGGATCCGATCGGCGGCCGCGGGATCGACGACCCCCAGTTCGGCGTGCAGACAGCCGGGTGTCTCGCGCTCGCGCCGCTCGAGGGCGGCGCGGAACTCGGGGTCGGCCGTCGGGCCTTCGATCATGCCCTTGAAGAACGCCATCATGTAGAGCGGCGTGCCGCCGACGAACAGCGGCTCGCGGCCACGCGCGCGGATCTCGGCGACGGCCCGATCGGCGAGCTCGCAGAAGCGGTGCGCGTCGAACGTTTCGCCGGGGTCGGCGACGTCGCAGAGGTGGTGGGGGATCCGCGCCAACGCGGCCGCGTCCGGTTTTGCGGTGCCGATGTCCATGCGGCGATACACCGCCATCGAGTCCATCGACACGATCTCGCAACCGGCGGACTCCGCGAGTTCGAGCGCGAGGCGGGTCTTTCCCGCGGCGGTCGGGCCGGTCAGGACTCGGATCGGGAGGGCGGGCTGCATACGAATTGGCGAAGAATTCCGACCGTCGCGCGAACGGCGCGAACAACAGTGCTGCGCAGCCTTTTCTCGCGCAACCCCGATCGCTACGTTCCGGAGCCCCCCGAGACCCCGATGATCGCGTTCCTCTCCGACATCCACAGCAATACCGAGGCGCTCGGCGTCGTCCTCGACGAGGTCGAGCGGCTCGGCGCGAATCGCGTGATCTGCCTCGGCGACGTCATCGGCTATGGGCCGGAGCCGCGCGAGACCCTGCTCAAGGTCATCGACGTCTGCGAGTTCTCGCTGCTCGGCAACCACGAGCAGGGCTGCATGTTCTACGCCTCGGACTTCAATCCGAAGGCTCGGCAGGCAATCGACTGGACGCGCGACCAACTCAACCGCCGCGACCGACCGCGCGAAGAGAACAGTGCGCTCTGGAACCACCTCGACTCGATGAAGGAGAAGTACCGCGAGGCGGACTTCTTGCTCGTCCACGGGTCGCCGCGCGACCCCGTGCGCGAGTACCTCGTGCCGAAGGACTCGGCCGACGAGGCCAAGATGAAAGGCTGCTTCGACTTGTTCGACGGCGCGCGGGTGTGCTTCGTCGGGCACAGCCACGTTCCAGGCGTCTACCCCGAGGGTGGCATGTTCCTGACGCCGGAATCGATCGGCAACGAGTACACGATCCCGGACGGCAAGCGCGCGATCGTCAACATCGGTTCGGTGGGACAGCCGCGCGATGGCGATCCGCGCGCGTCGTTCGTCACGTACGACGGATCGACGGTGCGTTTCCATCGCGTTGCCTACGATTTCGAGGCGACGATGCGGAAGATCCGCGCGATCGAAGAGTTGCCCGACTACCTCGCCGATCGCCTCGCGCAAGGTCGCTGACGCCCCGACTCCCATGACCCATCGTTCGAGCTTCGCAGCTTCGTTGGCGATCGCGTGCCTGCTCGCGGGCGCCGTGTTCGCACAAGACCAGACCGACGTCGAGAAGCTGTTCGGTCAGCCGGGCGTCGAGGGCTACCGGATCCTGTTCGACCGCTACGGCGCTGCCGTCAAGCACGTCAACCTGATCGACCACGCCGCCGAACTCGAGAACGCGGACGGGTCCCGCGACGACTACCTGCTGACCGACGTCTACTGGGTCAACCCCGCGTTGCCGTCGCAGTACCACTCGTGGCTGCGCGTGCGCGAATGGGGCGGTTCCGTGTTCGCCGACGTCGACCCGTCGGTCGCGCTCTGGGACGTGCTGGAGAACGACGCTCCGAATCGGATCGTGTTCGCTCTCGACCTCGGCGGCGGCATCCAGATCCGGAAGTCGTTCACGTTCGAGTCGGGTCGTCGCGACCTGCTGTTCGAACTGTCTCTGCACGCGAGCGACGAGCATCCCCGGGCTGGCGAGGAGATGGGTTGGGCGATGACCGGCCTCGCAGTCCGGTCGCCGAAGATCGAGTACACGCTCGGCCAGAACCCGGCGAAGGCGGTCGGCGAGGTCATCGATGCCGCCGGAGAGACCGAGCTCCACTCGATCACGCCGGCGGCCAAACCGGAGCAGCTCGCGCAGCCACTGGTGCAGGCGGATGCCACGTGGGACATCCGTTTCATCGGCTCGACGAACCGGTTCTTCGGCGCCTTCCTGTTCCCCGTCGAAGGATCCGTGGATGCGCGGCTCGTGTCGGCGTCGGTGAGTCGATATCCGAGCGCGGAGCAGGACGACACGCCGCCGCAGAGCGTGCCGGTCTGCGAGTTCGGCATGCGGTTCACGGTGCCGCACAAGGGCGAGACTTCGAAGCTCGCGTGTCGGTACTACCTCGGTCCGAAGTCGAACCGGATCTTCGAGCAGCACCCGGACTACGTCCGCTTCTCGGAGATCGTGTCCAACGACCTCAATCCGGGCTGCTTCTGCACGCCACCGGGCACGCGCGCGATCGGCACCTTCCTGCTCTGGTTGCTCGAGGCGATCCAGTCGTTCGTCGGCAACTGGGGGCTCGCGATCGTGATCCTGACGATCTGCGTGCGCGGTGCGCTGGTCCCGCTCAACTTCCGAATGCAGAAGTCGATGCGGGCGTACGGTGCCAAGACCGCGAAGCTCAAGCCGAAGCTCGAAGCGCTGCAGAAGCAGCACGCGAACGACAAGCAGGCGTACCAGCGGGCGATGGTCGAGTTCCAGAAGGAGCACAAGCTGTTCCCACCGCTCGGTGGTTGCCTGCCGATGTTCGTCACCATCCCGGTGTTCATCGGGCTGTTCACCGCGCTGCGGACGAGCTACGACCTCCGGCAACAGCCGTTCTTGTTCTGGATCGACGACCTGAGCAAGCCCGACCAGTTGATCGCACTCGGCTGGGGTCACTTCATGCCCTACTTCAACCTGCTGCCGATCCTGATGGTGGGTCTGTGGTGGTGGCTCCAGGCCAGCACGCCGCTGCCCTCTGACCCGCAACAGCGGCAGATGATGAAGATCATGCGCTTCATGCCGCTGATGTTCGGCGTGATGCTCTACAACTACGCGTCCGGGCTGATGGTCTACATGATCACCTCGAGCCTGTTCGCGCTGGTCGAGCAACGCGTCGTCCGCAAGATCCTCGGACCGGTCAGTGGCGACGCCGCGGCGTTTAGCGCGCCGACGATCTGACGTATCCTGGGCGGCGTGATCGGCGACACGATCTTTGCGGTCGCCTCGCCGCCCGGTGTCGGGGAGCGGGGTCTGATCCGTCTGTCCGGACCGGCTGCCCGCCGCGCGGCAGAGCACGTCCTGGACGGTCCGATCCCACCGGGGCGCGGTGCGTTCGAGCGCACGATCACGATCGCCGAGCACGCCGTGTCGTCGTTCGTGTTGTCCATGCCCGGACCCGGGTCGTTCACCGGGGAGGACGTCGTCGAACTCCATCTGCCGGGCAGTCCGTTGCTACTCGGGAAGGTGCAGGAGTCGCTGCTCGAGTTCGCGCGGCCCGCGACGCCCGGGGAGTTCTCTCGTCGCGCGTTCGAGAACGGTCGATTGACCCTCGCGGAGGCCGAGGCGATTGCCGATCTGATCCACGCGGCCGACCGCGAGCAGTTGCGGTTCGCAGTCGACGTCCTCGCCGGCGGTCTCGGCGACGCCGTGGATGCGGCCCGTGCGGCCGTGCAGGACGGGTTGGCCCTGCTCGAAGTCGGCCTGGACTTCGACGAGCTCGAGACCGGTGCGGTCGAGCGCGACGAGTGGTTGGAGTTGCTCGACCGGTCGCGCGACCTGGTGCGACGGCTCGCCCACGGTGTGCCTGAGGTGGATGCGGGGGGTGACGTGGTGCTGCTCGGTGCCGCGAACGCAGGCAAGTCCTCGCTCTGCAACGCGCTGGCCGGAGCCGACCTCCTGGTCGGTGAACGGCCCGGCACGACGCGAGACGTGCTCACGGTGGAGGTGGGGGACGCGACGCTGCTCGATGCACCCGGCGACCTCGGGTCCGCGACCGGTGTGGACGTCGAAGCCCTCGCCCTGCGGGACCGGATCGCGGGTCGCGCCGGAGCCGCGCTGCTCGTCGTCGACGCCCGCGGCGGGCCGGTTCCCCGCACCGAACTGCCGATCCTCGGCGTCGTGCGGACGAAGTCCGATCTGCTCTCGGGCCGCGCGCTCGTGCCGCTCGAAGGCGTGACCGCGCCGGAATTCCGTGTCAGCAGCGTGACCGGCGAGGGGTTGGAGGCGCTGAGGCGTCACGTGCAGCGCGCAGCCGGGAGTGGTCGAGGCGGCGGCGCGGCCCGATTCGCCTCGAGTGTGCGCCGCGCGGCCGACGCGCTCGACCGCGCGATCGAGAGTGGTCGACACGGTGAACCGGAAGAGGTCGTCGCCGCCGAGGTCGGGCAGGCGCTCGCATGCTTGGACGAGGTTCACGGACGGTCGAGCCCCGAGGCCCTGCTCGACCGGGTGTTCGGCGGATTCTGCCTCGGCAAGTAGTCTGCACGGGGTACGCAAACCCTTTGACACACTACCCATAGCCCCACTACCCTCCGTCCACCTCCAAGGTCTGCCATTCCCGCAGTCTGGAGCGGTCCTGAGGTGGGTCAGCACCCGGGCCGGCCGAAATGCGTTGCCCGTACTGCAAGAGCGACAACGATCGCGTCATCGATTCCCGCGCGAGTGCCGATGGGTTCGCGATTCGTCGCCGTCGGGTGTGTCGGGAATGCGGTCGCCGCTACACGACCTACGAGCGCGTCGAGGGCGCGTCGCTGCGCGTGGTCAAGAAGAGCGGCGCGCGCGTCGAGTTCGATCGGCAGAAGATCCTCGCCGGTCTGCTCCGGGCGTGTGAGAAGCGCCCGGTCTCGGCCGACCAGCTCGAGCAGTTGGTCGACCGCGTCGAACGGCAGTGCATGGAGGCGTTCGACAAAGAGGTGCCGAGCAAGGTCATCGGCGAGCTCATCATCCAGGAACTGCCGGCCCTCGACCAGGTCGCCTACGTCCGCTTCGCGTCGGTGTATCGCGAGTTCAAGGACGTGACGCAGTTCCTCGAGGAGCTCAAACCCATGCTGGAAAAACCCGGCTCCGCCCGCGGAGCTCACCCTGGGAGGGGTCTACGTGAAGAGGCAGGCGGAGTATCTGGTGCGCAAGCGTGACGGTCGTTGCGAGTGGCTTCGTGCGACGAAGCTGGCTCGTTCGATCCACGCGGCGCTTTCGGCAGCGGGCCACGCTGCCCGCGATCGTTCCCTCGACCTCGCGACCGAGATCGTCGGCAGCTTGCGACGCGAACGTTCGGACGAGGTGCTCTGCACCGAACGTCTGGCGGGTCAGGTCCAGCGGACGTTGATCGACCGTGGTCATTCGCTGGCTGCGTTGATGTTCCTCGAGCACCGGAGCCGCACCGTCGCGGCGTCGGCGCTCGTGTCGGAGCGTCGGACGAAGTTCTGGTCCACGGGCGACCGATTCGGGGTGAACTGACATGCGGCTCAAGCGACTCGAGGTCCGAGGGTTCAAGTCGTTCGCCGACCGAACGGAGTTCGACTTCACGTCGTCGTTGACGGGGATCGTCGGACCGAACGGCTGCGGCAAGTCGAACGTCGTCGACGCGTTGAAGTGGGTGCTCGGCGATCAGCGCGCGAAGAGTCTGCGCGGTGCCGAGATGACCGACGTCATCTTCAAGGGTGCGGAGGGTCGCGAAGGCACGAGCGTCGCCGAGGTCACCGTGCACCTCGAGGACACGACGGGCCTGCTCGGTGATCGCACCGAGGTGCGGATCGGCCGTCGCCTGACCAAGGACAAGGAGTCGCACTACCTGATCGACGGCCAGCCCGTCCGTCTCAAGGACGTGCGCGACCTGTTGCTCGATACCGGACTCGGGGTCGGGGCGTACTCCGTCATGGAGCAGGGCCGGATCGATTCGGTGCTCTCCGCCAACCCGGAGAGCCGTCGGTCGATCTTCGAAGAGGCCGCCGGCATCAGCAAGTTCAAGCTGCAGAAGCGCGAGTCGCTCCGCAAGCTCGAGCGCACCGAACAGAACCTGGCCCGCGTCCAGGACCTCCTGGACGAGCGGGCGCGCCGGATCCGTAGCCTGCGCATCCAGGCCGGCCGCGCGCGGCGCTACCGCGACCTGCGGTCCCAGTTGCGGGACATCAAGGCGGCGATCGCCGTGATCGACGGTCGCGGCTACCTCGCAGCGCGCGAGGAGCTTCGCACGACGATCGCCGAGCTCGAGGGTCGGCTCGAACGGGCGGAGTCCGAATACGCGGAGTCGACGGCGAGGATCGAGGCGCAGGACGCCGAGATCCGCGAGGCCGAGTCCGCCGCCGAGATCGAGCAGGAGCGGCTGCGCGAGGCGAAGAGTCGGATCGAGCAACTCACCAGCGGCAGGGACGCGTCGAAGCGTCGAGCCGAGGAGTTGCAGATCGATGCGGACGGCTGCGCAGAGCGCGTCGCCGAACTCGAGGGGCAGCGCGCCCGCCGCCGCGAGGAGCTCGCGACGGGTCGCGCCGAACTGGAGGCGCTGGAGTCGAGCGTGATCGAGCTTCACAAGCGTCTCGAGACGTTGCAGGAGGACAGCAAGGCGGCTCGCCGTGCCGTCACCGAGCTCGAGGAAGGTCGCGAACGTTCCCGCGAACAGGTGCTCGAGTGGCTCCACGCGAAGACCCGCAATCGCAACGCCGTCCACGACCAGGAGGTACAGAAGCGCAACGCGACGGCGGCGCTCGACCGACTCGAGTCGCGTCTGGCCGATCTCGACGTGGATCGCGCGGGTCACCGCAGCGAACTCCATGACCGGCGAGCCGAACTCGAGGAACTGCTCGTGCGCCTGGCCGACGTCACCCAGCGAGAGCAGAGTGGCCTCGACGAACTCGACGGCGCCGACCGGGACGTCGCGAGTCTCGCGCGCCGTGAGTCGACCGTGCGCGAGGAGTTCGCGTCGGTCCGCAGTCGCCTCGACGTCCTCGACGGCATGGAGCAGCACTTCGAGGGCCTCGACCAGGGTCCGAAGTATCTGCTCGAGAACGAACCCGAAGGTCTGCGCGGACGTCTGCTCGACCTGCTCGAGGTGTCGCTCGAAGACTCCAAGGCGCTCGAGGCCGCGTTGGGCCCGTACGTCCATGCCCTCGTCGTCGATACCCGGACGCACGCCGACGAGATGCTCGCGACGCTCGCGCGCGAAGGCGCGGGCCGCGCGATG
>JAGQQZ010000314.1 GCA_020425915.1 Planctomycetota bacterium
AACTCCTGGATGCCTTCCTCCAGCACGCGCAGCGTGTCGAGGTCGAGGTCGTTGGTCGGTTCGTCGAGCAGGATCACGTTGCCGCCGCGGCGTAGCAGCTTGGCGAGCTGCACGCGGTTGCGCTGACCGCCGGACAGGGTGCCGACCTTCTGCTGCTGCATCGGGCCGGTGAAGTTGAACTTCGCGAGGTAGCTGCGGCTGTTCACCTCGAACTTGCCGAGCTTGAGGATGTCCTGGCCGCCCGAGACCTCTTCCCACACCGACTTCTCGGGGTCGAGGCTCTCGCGCTCCTGGTCGACGTAGCAGAGCTCGACGGTCTCACCGATCGTGACCTTGCCCTCGTCGGGTTCGAGCTTGCCGACGATCAGCTTGAGCATGGTCGTCTTGCCGGTGCCGTTCGGACCGACGATCCCCAAGATGTCGCCGGGTTGCATCTCGAACGAGACCTGGTCGAGGACGTTGTGCTCGCCGTCGTACGCGAAGGTGACCTTCTGGAAACGGATCACGACGTCGCCGAGTCGACGGCCGGACGGGATGTGCAACTCGACGGTGCCTTCCTTCTCCTCGACCTCCTGCTCGAGCATCTTGTCGTAGTTCTTGAGGCGCGACTTGTTCTTCGCGGTCCGCGCCCGGGGGTTCATCCGGATCCACTCGAGCTCACGCTCGAGGAACTTGGCTCGCGACTTCTCGGCGCTCTCGGACTGTTGCATCCGCTTGGCGCGCTGCTCGAGATACTCCGAGTAGTTGCCCTGGTACGGGATCGCTCGCCCGTGGAAGATCTCGAGCATCCAGCCGACGACGCGGTCGAGGAAGAAACGGTCGTGGGTGATGACGACGACCGTGCCCTTGTACTCGGCGAGCGTGCCCTCGAGCCACGCGACCGACTCGACGTCGAGGTGGTTGGTCGGCTCGTCGAGCAACAGGACGTCGGGATGTTCCAGCAGCACGCGGCAGAGCGCGACGCGACGACGCTCCCCGCCCGAACACTCGCTGACGAGCTTGTCGTCCTCGGGCAGGTGGAGTTTCGTCATCGCGGTCTCGACGTGGCGGTCGAGGTCGTACGCGTCGCGCGCGTCGATCTCCTGCTGCACCTTGTCGAACTCGGCCATGACCTTGTCCATCGCGTCCGGCGACAGGTCCTCGCCGAGCTTCATGCCAAGCTCTTCCTGGCGTTCGAGCAGGGCGCGGATCGGCGCGACCGCGAGCTCGACGTTCTCACGGACGGTCTTGTCCTCGACGAGCGTAGGCTCCTGCGGGACGTAGCCGACCGTCGCGCCGTCGCGAAGCCGGACCACGCCGTCGTACTCCTTGTCCTCCCCGGCCATGATCCGGAGCAGGGTCGACTTGCCCGCGCCGTTCTGTCCGATCACGCCGATCTTCGCGCCTTCGAAGAACACCAGGCTGATGTCCTTGAGGATCGGTTTCAGGCCGTAGCCCTTCGTGAGGCCCTCGAGAGCCAGGATGTTCTTTTCGCTCATGGGGGCGCGGACGTTACCGAAACGGGGCGCTGGTTGACACCCCAACAAGGCCTGTCGATCATCGGGCGATGACCCCCGGCCCCGGATTCGTCAGCCTGATCGGCCTGCCCGGCCAGGGCGAATGGATCATCCTGTTGATCCTCGGCCTGCTGCTGTTCGGGCGCCGACTACCCGAGGTCGGCCGTCAGCTTGGCAAGACGGTGGTGAACTTCCGCCGCGGCCTGGCGGACTTCAAGCACGAGCTGGACCGCGACGAGAGCCTACGGGACGCCCGCCAGTCGGTCTCCGAGATCAAGCGCGCGATGGACGTGCCCCGCATCGCGACCGATCCCGGGCGATTCGTCAAGCAGTGGGCGGACGATGCGATCCACGCGCCGTTGCCGGACGAGGCGCCGAAGAGCGACACCGGCGAGAAGTCCGAGAGCAGCGGGTCCTGAAGCCGC
Source organism: Planctomycetota bacterium (assembly GCA_020425915.1). Lineage (GTDB taxonomy): Bacteria > Planctomycetota > UBA1135 > UBA1135 > UBA2386 > JAGQQZ01. The sequence goes on from JAGQQZ010000314.1 coordinate 1,922, forward strand.
ACGGTTCGCCGGAAGATCGGCTCCCGGCGCTCAGCCCAGGCCGTCGCGCACCGACGCGTCGGCAGAGTCGAACATGTCCATCCAGTCGCCGGAGCCGGATCCCGGCGCGCGGTTCTTGCGCGACTCGGCTTCGCGACGCGCCTGCGCCTGCTTGGCCCAGTCCGGGTACTCGGGATAGATCTCACCGAGGACGCGGACGTTCTCGGAGATGAGGCCGACGTAGGGGAACAGCTCGAGCTTCGAAGCTTCCTGGAGTCGGACGAGGACCTCGTACGGCGTCAGGATCGGCAGCACGATGGTCGCAGTCTGCTCGAACACGCCGAGCGGCACGATGCGGTGCTGGAACAGGAACTCCTTGGGGAACGCCGCCATCGCGTCGTCCGGGATCTCCGTCGAGCCGGCGGAGATGAACGGCAGTTGGAAGTGCTCGACGACGATCTTCGCGAGATCCCATTCCGAGATGTGACCGTTCGACACGAGGACGTCGACGAAGACCTCGCCCTGTCGGTCCTGCGCGTAGAGCGCGTCGGTGATCGCATCGGTCTCGACCGTGCCGCGCTGTGTGAGCACCTCGGCGAGGCGGATGCATGTCAGCTTTTCGAGCCCTTTCACTCCGACACTATCGGCGACAGGGCTCGAACCGCTTGAATCCCGAACGCCCGGGATAGGCTGCCCGCTCAGCCGAACTGCAGCAGCGTCAGAACCGCGTGCACAGCGAGGACTGTGTAGATTCCCAACACGATCGCGCTGTTGACCGACTGTCCCACATCGCGACCGGATCGTTTCGGTCCCATCGCGAGATGGTAGGTCTGGATCGCGATCAGGAGCCCCGAGAGCACGGTCTTCGAGAGCACGAACCGGAGGTCCGAGACATCGACCTCGGCGAAGAACGCGCGCGCCCAGCCGAGCGGCGTCGACCCGGCGACGAGAATCGCGGCCCCACACGAGAACACGCTCATCATCACCAGGCCGCAGAACGTCGCGACCGGCATCGCGATCACACAGGCCCAGACCATCGGGACGAGCAGGTAGTCGGCAGGACGGATGCCGATCACGCGAAGCGCGGCGACCTGGCTGGTGCGTTTCATCGTGCCGAGTCGAGCCGCGGCGCCGGCTGCGACACGCGCGGTGAAGAAGAACCCGGCGAGCAGCGGGATCAGGACGGACACCAACACCTTGCCGGAGCCCGTCAGAACGCTCGCGACGAAGGCTCCCTCGAGCGGGTTGTTGCGGAGCGCGAAGAACGTCGCGAGTCCGCCGACCGTCGCGCATCCGACGACGATGAAGAACACCGGTTCGAGCGTGTACCGGCCGATCGCTCGGATCACGATCGCGGGGTAGACCGGGATCGCCCGTGTGAACGCCTCCCCGACGGTCGTGGCGAGAGCAGCGAACGACAACAGGAAGCGGCGAACTCCGTGTAGGCCGACCTCCGAGTCGGCCGGTGCCGGCTCCACCCCGCGTGTCGACTCATCACCGTCCTCGACCGGATCGTCGGGGTTCCGCAGTCGCAGCGTACGCTGACGGTGATCGAGCTGCAGCACGCTGTCGGCGAGTCCCTCGAACGCCGCGAGGTCGTGCGTGATGACGATGGTCGTCCGCGCCGATCCGGCGCTGCGCTGCGTGGAGCGAATCAGCTCCGCGATCTCCCGTGCCGAATCACCGTCGAGACCCGCCGTCGGTTCATCGAACACGAGGACGGCCGGGTCGCCTGCCATCGCGCGCGCGACGGCCAGACGCTTGCGCATCCCGCCCGACAGCTCGGCGACGTTCGCAGGCGGTTGATCGAGCCCCGCCTGGCTGAGCAGGCCGAGCGCGAGCCGCTTGGAGCGACCGGCGCGCTGCAGTCCGAGTTCCACGTTGGCCCGCGGCGACAATTCGTCGAGCAGCCCTTCGTCCTGCAACACGGCCTGCACCCGGCCCCGGAGTGTCTCGGGGTACGATCCGCGCACCGACTCGCCGAGGACGCGCGCCTTGCCGCGCATCCTGGGAAGCGGCTCGCGTGTGTCCCAGAGCCCCGCGATCAAACGGAGGATCGTCGACTTGCCGGATCCACTCTCCCCGATGAGCAGGTAGAGCTTGCCCGCTTCGACCGAGAGGTCGACCGATTCGAGGATCACTCGCTCGCCAGTCGGCGTCGAGAATCCGATCCCGAAGCGCTCGAACGTGATGGCCGGACGCGAGTCCGAACTCACGAACCGGGCCTCAGCTCGACCGGCAACCGCTGCAGCGGCACGACCACCGGCTCCTGCGTCACGCCGTCGACCTGACCGAGCAACCCGACGATGCGCCCGCCGCGCATCACGACCGCACCTCGCCGATTCTCGTCGACGGGACCGGGGGCCTTCGGATCGAACGGCCGGGCCTCGGTCTCCCACGTTCGAATCGTCCACTCGCCCTCGGGCTCGTCACCGAAGTCGAATCGCGATGGTTCGGTGAACGGGAGGTCACGCGGCGGCTGCTCGAGCACGAGCAACGCGAGGTCGGTCTTGTCGGAAGCGATCCAGGAACGACCGGCTCGGACCACCGCCCCACCGGGTATCGCGACGCTCCAACTCTCGGAGATGATGTCCGGCGCGCCACTGAACACGTCGCGCATGAAGAACGCCGCGTCGCAACCGGTGCGGACGGTGGCGACGACGTAGCGACCGTCGGCGTCGATGAACAACACGCCACTCGAATGTCTCGATGCGCGGTCGTTCGGGGTCCACCAGTCCTGCTCGACCGCTTCGTAGACCACCTCGACGAGCTGCAGACCATCGACGGCGACGTCGATCGGGTCGACCGGGGCCTCCAGCGCCGCGACCTGGATCGAAGGTTCGTCGACCGCGGGCTTCGCATCGCTCGCGATCGCACGGTGCCCGTCGGCGACCGGGACACCGCGACCGGGTTCCGTCCGGTATCCGACGTAAGGGCTCAGCATCGCCTCGAGGTCGTCGATCGAGAGCCCGCTCATCAACGCTCCGGACAGGCGCGGCCGCGCGACCCAGAACGCGGATGCGTCGGTGACCGTGTTGCGGTGACGCTGCGTGATTCGGAGCGCGATCACGACGTGGTCGCCGTCCTTCGACAAGTCGACCGAACGGACGTCGCCGACGCAGATCCCGCGGAACCGAACCTGGTCGCCGACCGAGAGCCCGTAGGTCTCGTGCGCATGCAGCGTCATGCGCAGGTCACCGTGTCGTTCCGGCTCGAGTCCCGCGTCCGTGGGATCGACGAACGGCCTCTCGTCGCCGATGACGACGCTGTTCGGGCCGAGCTCGGGACCGGAACGGGTCGGGGTGTAGTACGCCACGTACGGATCGCGCACGAGCGTGTCGAGTCCTGTCGCGCCGTCGGTGAGCCCCTCGAACCGAGGGGCGACGATCCAGAAACGACTGTCGTGCGCCGGCACGTGGCGCGGGTCGATCGCGAGGCGAACACCGACCCGGTTCGAGTCGTCATCCGCGATCGCGACCTCGAGGACCTCCCCGACCCGGACGCCTCGATAGCGAACGTCGGCTCCGATCCGCAACCCGTGCGCCTCGCCGAACCGGACCGTCACGTGGAACCGGTCCGACAGCTGTTCCTCGGTGAGTAGTCGGAAGACGAACCAACCGCCGATCCCCACGGCGATGAGGGTGAGGACGCCGAGCAGATAGCGCAGCTGCTCCAAGGAATGGATCCGGTTCGGCTGTCAGATGTCGAGGTTCGTGACCTCGAGTGCGTGTCGCTCGATGAAGTCCCTGCGAGGCTCGACGTTCGGGCCCATCAAGACCGTGAAGATGTGATCCGCCTCGACCGCGTCGTTGATCGTGACGCGATAGAGCGTGCGGCGTGAGGCGTCCATCGTCGACTCGAACAGCTGCGATGCCTGCATCTCGCCGAGTCCTTTGTAGCGCTGGACTTCGACGTTGCCGGTGCAGAAGTCCTGGACGGCCTGGTATGCCTCGGCCATCGACTTGGCCTCGAGCGTGTCCTTCGAGGTCTCGACCATGATCGAGCGCGTCTCGCTGGGGGCGAACAGGTCGGGTGTGACACCCTTCTGGAGCAACTTCGCCAGGATCGCCGTCAGCTCGCGGTTGAGGTGGAGCGCATAGAGTTCCACGTTGGACTGGTCGCGCGTGATCGGCGACTCGGGACCCTCGTAGATCTCCAGCTCGCCGAGCTTCGCGCGGAGCGTCTCGAGTTCGGCGTCGCGCTGTGCCTTGGTGTCGAGGAACCTGCCCTCGCCCTCGGCGAAGATCCAGAACAGCGGGAGGTCGAGGTCCGGCATCCGCGCCTCGGCGATGTAGTCCTCGAGGTCGAACGTCGCCTCGACCGGCAGGCGGCCGCGCAGCGACATCAACTTGGTCATCAAGTCGAGCAGCTCGCTGAGTTCCTCACCGCGGTAGGTGCGCGACTCGCTCGCGTCGTCGCGGCGGATCGTGAGACTCGCCTCGCCGAGGCCGAACTCGATCAGCAAGCGGTCCTTCTCGTGCTCGTTGATCGCATAGCGCTGCTGCTTCTTGCCCTTCTTGACGAGGAACAGCGGCGGCTGGGCGACGTACACGTAGCCGCGCTTCACGAGCTCCGGCATCTTCCGGTAGAAGAGCGTCAGCAGCAGCGTGCGGATGTGGCTGCCGTCGACGTCCGCGTCGGTCATGATGATGATCTTGCCGTAGCGCATGCGCTCCGGGTCGAACTCGTCGAGGTAGCCGGTGCCGATCGCGGACACGATCGTCTTGATCTCCTCGTGGTTGAGGATCGCGTCGACCGGAGCCTTCTCGACGTTGAGGATCTTGCCGCGCAGCGGCAGGATCGCCTGGTTG
>JAGQQZ010000315.1 GCA_020425915.1 Planctomycetota bacterium
AGGCGATGCTCGACCGGGTCTATGAGGGCAAGGCGTTCGTGAAGGTCACGCTCGATCTCGATCCGAAGTACGTCAGCAGCGAGGAGAAGATCCTCGCGACCGACGCGATCGTCAGCGAGGACACGACCCAGGACACGACGACGGGCGGCAGCACGACGACGTCGTCGCCGCGCGGTGATCAGAACACGGCGACGCTGAGTTCGGGCGAGACGAGTCAGACGACCGATGGGCCGTCCTCGACCAAGAAGACGACCAAGCGAGTGCTCGAGCCGTTCGCCGGCACGCGCCGCGTCGGCATGCTGGCGCCCGACGTCCGTCGCATGTCGATCGCGCTCGTCCTCGACGAGTCGATCGCCGATGCGGCGAAGCAGACGGCGATCCAGGACGCGGTCAAGGCAGCCGTCGGGTTCTCCGAGGAGACCCGGGCGAGTGGGCTCCAGGACGACATCCGCGTGCTCGTCGAGAAGCTCCCCGAGACCCCCGAACTCGAGGTCGCGGAGGGACCGGGCATCATGGACATGGCCCGCGAGTTCGGTCCGACGGTTGCGCAGATCCTCGGCGTCGTGCTCGTGGTGTTCTTCCTCAAGGGCCTGCTCAAGACGCCGAAGCGCGCGACTGCGACCGCGACCCTCTCGTCGTCGTCGTCCGCGTCCGGCGCCGCGCGCGCGAAGAGCGGCGCAGAAGTGGAGGAGCCGGACCTGCCGCAGACCCCCGAGGATCGGCGCCGTCGACTCCGCCGTGAGATCGAGCGCTCGATCTCCGAGGATCCGGCCGCGATGTCGCGGATGCTCGAGACCTGGCTCGCGGAGCAGAGGGCCTGATGGCGTTGTCGATCGACAAACAGATCGCGATCCTGCTCCTCTCGATCGACGAGGAGCTCGCGGCGCGCGTGCTGCGCAACCTCAACGAGGACCACCTCGACAGCATCACGCGTGCGATGAAGGAGCTGCAGGAGCTGTCGATCGACCCGACGACGATCGGCGAGGTCTACGAGACCTTCGTGACCCGGATGCGTCAGGGTGGGATGGCGCTCGGCGCTGTCGGCAGCCACATGACGAGCGTCCTGATCAAGGCGTTCGGCGAGGAACGCGGTTCGGACGTGCGGAACCGCGCGAGCCACGAGATCCTCGCGCGACGTCCGTTCGCGATGTTCGAATCGCTGACCGCGAAGGACCTCTGTTCGCTGCTGGCCGAAGAGCATCCGCAGATCGCGGCCGTGTTCCTCGCGCACCTCGACCGGTCGAAGGCCGGTCAGGTCATCGCGCTGCTGCCCGACGAGAAGCGTGCCGACATGGTCTACCGCGTGGCGAGCCTCGACCGCACGCCGCCCGAAGTCGTCCAGCGCGTGCTCGACGTCATGCGCAAGAAGGTCAAGGACCTCGGCCTCGCCACGCTGCGTTCCGAGCCCAAGGCGTGGGTGAAGGCCGCCGCCGAGATCCTCAACAACATGGGTGGCGGCGAGAAGCCTGTCCTCGAACTCATCGAGGAGCGTGACGAGGGCGTCGCGTCCGACATCCGCGAGGAGATGTTCACGTTCGACGACATCGGCGCGCTGCCGAAGAAGGCGATGCAGCGGATCCTCGGTCAGATCGACACGCGCCAACTGGCGATGTCGATGAAGGCGACGACGGCCGCCGTCGAGGAGGCCGTGTTCGGCAACCTCTCCAAGCGCGCCGCCGACATGGTCGCCGAAGAACGTGACACGCTCGGCCCGACGCCGTTGTCCGAAGTGCTCGAGGCACAGCGGGAGATCCTCGAGGTCGTCCGCGAACTCATGGACTCGGGTGAGATCCAGGGTGGCGTCGGCGGCGAGGAGCTCGTGTGACGACGCGGTTCTCGGTCCACACCAAGCGCCGGCTGCGGGGCATCCACCTCCACACGGTCAGCACCGAGTTCGGTGCGGCGAGCGAGCGCGTCGAGTGGTTGCTCGATCTGCACCGCAAGACCGAACGCGACCGCGAGGCACGCGCCGAGCGCGAGGCTCGATTGGCGTCGGTGCTGGACGCGTGCGAGGCGGCGATCGCGACGATCCCGAGCACGGTCCAGTCGAAGCTGCAGGAGGTCGCGTCGATCGCGACCGAACTCGGTCTGGCGCTCGCGCGGGAGATCGTCGGTTCGGTCATCGACCAAGGACACGGTGATACCCCGGGCACCGTGTTGCGCTGTCTCGAGGAAGCCGTTCCTGGAGTCGACGTGCGGGTGTGTCTGTCGCCCGAGGATCATGCGGCCGTGACCGCGAGCTTCGCGGAGTTCCCGGAACTCGCGAGCCGATTCCGTTCGGCCACGTTCGTCGCCGACGGGTCGTTGCAACACGGCTGCGTGCGCGTCGATTCGGATCTCGGTCGGACGTTCTACGACCCGCGCATCGTCATCGACGACATCTGCGCCGAGGTGCGGAAGGAACTCGAGGAATGACGCTGTCGCCGAACCTGATGGCGGCGGTGGCACGCGGACTCCAGCGCAACCGCCCGATCGTCGAGGGCCAGGTGCGGTCCCTGCGCGGCATCGCGATCGAGGTGGCCGGGATCCGCGCCGCGGTCGGCGAGCTGTGCACGATCCGCACCGCGCAGGGCGACGTCGATGCCGAGGTCGTGGGCTTCCGCGATCGGCTCGCGGTCATCATGCCGCTCGGCGAACCGATCGGCATCGCTCCGGGCGATCCCGTCGTGTCCCACGCGAGACCGTTGTGCGTGACGACCGGTGACGGTCTGCGTGGACGCGTGCTC
>JAGQQZ010000316.1 GCA_020425915.1 Planctomycetota bacterium
CCGATCTTGCGAACGGCGGCCATGCGACGGGCCAGCAATTGGATCAACTCGTGGTCGACGCGGTCGATCTCGGACCGCGCGTCCTCGATCGCGCCGGTGTGATTGTCGTTCATCGTTTCTCCTGTGGCGACCCGACCTGCCCGTAGGACGGATCGGAAAAACCCCTGCCGCCCCTGGACCCGCTCCGGCGCCCGTCGGATCCCCGACGCCCTCGACGTGATCGCGGCCGATTGCGCTAAGCTGCGTTGCCACCGCTCCCTTGCCCCACTTGCTGTGTCCGAGACCCGCCTGATCGGCTACGTGCGCGAAGCCCTCGAAATCCTCGAGCGCGGCGAGGACGTCGACGTGCGGGTCCTGTGCCGTGAGGATCCCGACCTGGCACCCGCCGTAGCCGAGGCGCTCGGGCTGCGGACGGGCCTCGGCGATCTCCACGCCGCCGCAGAACGGCACGACCCGTTCGAGGGACGAGTCCTCGACGGACGCTACGAACTCGTCGACTGCCTCGGTCGCGGAGCGATGGGCGTCGTCTACCGGGCGACCGATCGCGAACTCGAGCGCACGGTTGCCGTGAAACTGTTCTCCGCCGGGCCCGGCCGCACCTCGGAGGACGAACAGCGATTCGTGCGCGAAGCCCTGGTGCTCGCGAGCGTCGAAGACGACCACGTCGTGCGTGTCTTCGACCGGGGAGCCACCGACGCGGGCGAACTCTACGTCGTCATGGAGTGTCTGTCCGGACTGCCGCTTTCGGACGTGCTCCAGGCGTGTTGCGAGGCGACGAGCGAGGACATCCCCGAGTTCGGCGAATGGTCCGACCCGCTGTTCGAACGACGGCCGACCGCGACGTACCTCCGAACCGTGGTGCGATGGATCGCCGACGTCGCGCAGGGACTCGCGGCCGCACACGCGGCGGGCGTTTTCCACCGCGACGTGAAGCCCTCGAACATCTTCATCAAGCAGGACCTGGAAGCGGTGCTGTTGGACTTCGGCATCGCCACGCGCTCGGGAGACGCCGCGTTGACCGCGACGAACACCAGCATCGGCACACCGTGGTACATGGCGCCCGAGCAGGTCACGGGGGGTGGTCGCGGAACGGCGACGGCCGACGTCTACGGCCTGGCGGCGACGCTGTACCACATGCTGGCGCTGCGTCCGCCGTTCTCCGGTACGGCGGCACAGGTGTTCGCCGCGGTTCAGCACTACGACCCTCAGCCGATCGGCAAGTTCCGACCGGACCTGCCGCGCGATCTCGTCGCGATCGTCGAGCACGGCATGGAACGCACGCCATCACGCCGCTACCAGTCGATCGCGGCGATGGAGGCCGATCTCCGCGCGTTCCTCGACCATCGCCCGGTTTCGGTCCGGCCCCTGCGCGCGATCGAGCGCGCGATCCGTCGAATGCGCCGCCGACCGGCGCGCGCGATCGCGACCGCTTCGACCGCGGCCCTCGTCCCGATCATCGGTGTCTCGCTGTGGCTCGGTGCCGCCGAACAGGCCCGCCGCGACCACGAATCGAAGCTCGAACGCATCGCGACGTTGCCGTTCGACCTCGCGGTCGAGGACGCGCCGGCCGAACGCCTGCACCGCCCGGCACGACTGCGCCGTGCCAACCTCGCCAAACTCGACGCGATCGTGCAGTTGGACCCTGGCGACTTCGCGTATCGGACGTACCGGGCGGCGATTCGGCTCGACGAGGGCATGCACGAGGGCGCCGCCGCCGACATGCGTGCGGTCGCGCAGATCGCACCCTCTGCGTTCCTTCGATCGGTCGTGTCGAGCTTCGAGAACGCCGACCGCTCCCGAGCGGGGCATCTCGCGCTGCAGCTCGAACTGACGGAGCCGGTCACGGCACACGATGCCTTCGTCGCCGGCTTCCTCGAACTGAGAGGGCGCGAACGCGGCTACGCCGAACGTGCCGTTTCACTGCTGACGCGAGCCGCCGACGCTTTGCTCGCCGCACGCGACCTCCGACTGGTCGCCGTCGCTGCATATGGAGAGGTGTCGCGCGACGCGGAGGTCTGGCAACGCCTGTTCGAGGACGCACGCTCCGTGATCGAGGCATTCGGCCGCAACACCTCGCGCGCACTCGCGGCGCAAGGCATCTCGATGATCGCGCGTCATCAGTACGACCAGGCGGTCGCGCTGCTGCAGGACGCGGACGAACTCTGCCCGGATCAGTACGGCATCGCGAACAACCTGGGCCAGGCGTACCGGAAGCGGAACCTGCTCGCGGCCGCGACCGAGGCGTTCGAACGCGCAGCGAAACTCCGACCGACGTTCTGGCGCACGCACTACCAACTCGCGCTCGTGCAGCGTGACCGCAACGAGTTCGATGCCGCGCGTGCGACAGCGGCCGCGATGCCGATCGGCGACGGATCGCTCGAGTGGCGTCGCGAGTACACGCTCGGCCTGATCGCCGACAAGGAG
>JAGQQZ010000317.1 GCA_020425915.1 Planctomycetota bacterium
GATCGCCTCGAGCTTGATCGGCTTCCTGATCGTCGAGGACATCGACGGCGACGGTCGCCACGAACTCGTCACCGGCGAGGCGTTCGGGTTCCAGATCCGCGTGTTCGAGCAGACCACGGGCTTCGAGTTCTCACCGCTCCCGACCCCGCTCGGCGACGCGTCCATGCTCCTGTTCCCGACCTCCGCCGTGTCGGTCGACGTCGACCACGACAGCGATCGAGACCTCGTCGTCAGCAACGCGTTCGGCCTCACCGTGTTCTTCCAGCTCGCTCCGGGTCACTTCGACCCTGAACCGCTCCTCATTCCGACCGGCACGAGCTATCTGCGCGCCCTGTTGGCCGCGGACCTCGACGCCGACGGCGACGACGACATCGTCGGCGCTTCACCCGATGACCTTCGCATTCGTTGGGGAGGCAAGTAGATGATCCGACCCACTCTCGTCTGTCTCGCACTCCTCGGCGTCGCTGGCGCGACACGAGCCCAGGTCGAGTGCATCGCGCCGGTCCACTACGGCAACGGGACCGCGGGGACCTACGGCCTGACACCGATACTGACGACCGGCGGGAAGCCGGCGCGCGAGGGGGATCCGACGTTCGCACTCCATCTGTCGTTGGCGCGACCGCTGTCGCCGTTCGGTCTCGGCATCTCGCTCGGCCCGTCGGTGCCGTTGCCGTTCATGGGCGTCGAACTCGTGATCGACTTCGTCGCCCTGTTGGGCATCGTCCCCGCCTTCACGTCGTCGACCGGACACTACACCTTCGAGATGCCGATCCCGGCCGAGTCCGGCATCGCCGGATTCGCGCTCCACGCCCAGGCCTACGTCGCCGATCCGGAGGCGGTGCAGGGCCTCGCCGCGAGTGGCGGGATCGCGATGCTGATCTGTGATCTGGCACCCGAGATCAACCTCCGCGCCGCGAACGGAATCGACGCGTCGTGCGCCAGCACCTTCGATTCTTCGTGCACGAACATGCAGCCGCCGCTGCCCAGCCACGTCGACGCCACGCGCAGCAGCTACGACGTGACCGCGCTGCGCGTCGACACGAACCAGCGGGTGACCGTCACGCGCGTGACCGGCGTCGGCGCCGCGATCGCCGAGGACTACGAGTCGTTCGATTGCGAGCTGTTCGTGTTCGAGAGCGAAGCGGACTTCGCGTCGAGCGGCCTCGACCCGGCGAACGCCCTCCATCACGATCCCGACGTCACGCTCGTCGACTCGAGTCCCGAAGCGTTCGGAGGACAGAGCCCGCTCGGCGTCACGAACCGCTTCCTCGAGTTCGAGTTCGAGGACTTCGAGATCGGCGACGCGTTGGCCCCGAAGACCTACTGGCTCGTCATCGTTCGAGAGAACTCCGGCGACGACGGTCTGGTCTGGTCCCACACGCTGACCGACGTCGGTGTCGACATCCGCACGGACGACGCGGCCGCACCGAACTGGACTTCGCTCGACACGCTCGGCCTCTCGCCCGGCAGTGCCGCCGCCGACGTGTGGGCACGCCCGATCTGCGCGAGCTTCCAGACCGACCTCGCGGTCGTCGAGCAGGAAGTCGAGACCTGGCACCGCCCGAACCTCCACGCCGCGGCCACCGCGCTCGGCACCGAGGTCTGCGCGCCGCTGTTCATCGTCGAGAAGCCCTTCATGGCCGGCCCGCCCGAGGTCGTCCTCGAAGCGCAGGACGACGCGCACTCGCAGTGCTTCGGCCTCGACGCGCAGACGCTCGCGGCCGCGCGTGCCGCCGTGATCGCGGCGGCCGACGCGCAGACCGACGGCGGCGCGACATCGGCGTGGCTCTGCGTCGTGCGAATCGACGGCGCGGACGCGCTCTACCTCCCCTTGCTATTGGCGGATCAGCTCTGCACCCCGTTGTTCTGAACTCGGGGCTGCACTCGAGCGATCAGAAGGTAGTCTTCTCCCGGGCCTCCAGGCCCTGACGTCATTCCCGTTGGACCCGTCGCGTTCGCCCCCAGCGCCGCGCCGGTGCATCGCAGACTCGCAACCCCGATCCCCTCCAACCGATGCTCACCTTCCTCACCCGCAACACGTCTCGTTCGCTCGCTCTCCTCGGAATCCTCGGCGGCCTCGGCTCGTCGCTCGCGCTCCTGCCGGCCGGTTCCTTCCTCTCGTACCAGATGACCTCGTCCGATGGCGAGATCGGCCAAGCCACGGCCGTCGTCGAGTCGTCACGGCTCAGCATCAAGGTCCGCGGCGCCCACCCCAACTCGCTCTACACGGTCTGGGTCGACTTCAAGAGCCGCTTCATGGGCACGCTCTCGCTCGACTACCCGGACGGCGCGATCGAGCGTGGCGTCGCACCCGCGTTCTCGACGACGCAAGGCGTGACCAGCGGCATGGGCCTCGACGCCAACGCCTTCGTCACCGACGGCCACGGCAACGCCGACTTCACGGTCGCGCTCGACTACAACCTGCTCGACGGCGGCTCCGCCCCGGTCGTGTTCGGCGGCCTCTCGATGCAGGGCCCGAACCGTGTCGGCGGCCAGTGGATGCGCGTCTACGAAGGCAACGGCGATGGCGCCGAACTCCAGGTCACCGACGCGACGACCGGCCTCCCGCTCGTCCAACGCGCGACCGCGGCCGGCCTCACGATCGTCCGCCACCCCGACAAGGTCTCGCACGGCATGACGCCTGGCGTCGGCGACGTCGACCACGTCCCGGGCTTCTCGGGCGACTTCCCGCGCGGTTTCCGCCTGCGGGCGCGCTGAGCCGGCGAGAACGGGCGGCGCTCACGGAACCGCCCCTGGTCGAGTCCGCGGATCGGCATGCCGATCCGCGTAAGTCGCGTGTGAACGCGACCAAGGGGTGCTGTGTGCACCCCCGATATCACTGACCCTCGACCGAATCGGTGCCGTCGGCCCCATGACGAGGGGCCATCGGATCGCAGCCGCCGTGTCGCCCGGCAGAACGCGGCGTCCCCGGGCAATGAGTCGATATACTCGCGCCAACGCGCGCACCCCGTACCGACGTCACCGTCGGAATCGACTCTCTCACACCGGCTTATGACCAGATCCCCCCTGGCCGTCCCGCTATGTCTTTGGTTGTTGACGCTCCAGGGCTGCGGGTTCGGGTCGGCCGGGATCGTCGCGGGCGCATCGCGCGGCGGCGGCACGAACGCGACGCCGAGCCTCAGCGACTTCGACGCACGTGCGCTGCTGACCGCCGCGCCGAACACGTCGCCGGCAATCTTGCGCCTGATGATCTCCGACCCGTCTTCGAACGCGGCCCTGGTCCGATTCGCGTATCGATTGCCCGGCGAATCCGTCGAACGCGCGATGTCGCTGGACATCAATCCCGTCGTCCTCGAGACGTCCCCGCAGGGCACGGTCCACGAACTCGAGTGGGACTTCACGCGCGAGGCCGGGCTCCCCAGCGACGGCAGCTTCGTCGATGACGTCGAACTCATCGCGCGGGTGGATTCCGCGAGCGCGAGCGAAGTCATCCAACAACGCGTGACGACCGGCCTCGGCAACGACGCGCCGGTCGTGTCCATCGACCAGGTCGTGGTCGAGTCCGCCGGCGTCGTGACGATGTCGCTACGAATTGCCGACACTTCGGACGACCTGACGAGCGTCGCGATCGAGTTCTCGGACGACGGCGGCTCGACATGGAACCCCGCTCGACCGACCGGAATCCTGGACGCGTCGGAAACGCCCGGCAACGCGTTCGAAGGCGTTCGAGCTCCGCGCGCCGGCACGGACTTGGCGTTCAGCTGGGACTCCGACCACGAGACCCAGTTGCAGGACCTCGACCGCGACGTCCGACTGCGCGTCACGCCGAGGGACGACGTCACCGAGGGCGACTCCGTCGTCACCGATGTCCTTCGGATCAACAACAACGACGAGCCGGTCGTCGCGATCGACCAAGCGGCATTGGCCCTCAACCCGGACCAACGTCGTGGAATCCCGATCCGATACACGGTCGCGGACGACGAAGGGGATCCCGTGCGCGTTCTGTTCCAGTGGCGGAGCGAGGGTGAACCGTTCATCGACATCGATCCGAGCCTCACACCGAACGAGATCCTCGAGTTGCTCGACGATGACGCCTGGGTCGCGTCCCACAGGGTCTGCCGCCCGTACCCGACCTTCGTGA
>JAGQQZ010000023.1 GCA_020425915.1 Planctomycetota bacterium
GCCGACCGACCGCGCGCCGCGCCGAAGCACGTAGCGCACCCCGCGCTCGGCATCGATGATCGCCGACTGCCATCGCCCGAGCGACGTGTCGCGCTCGATGTGGCGCCGCGACGTCGCAATCCGGCAGAAGCGCTCCAGGTCGACGGATTCTTCGCGCAGTGATTCGCTCGGACGGCGAATCGAATCGTGGTCGTCGGTCATGTCGGGGGCAACCTCGTGTCGGCCGGGGGTAGAACGCCCGACCGCCCGGCCATCGTCCCGCCGGTCCCGGATCGATCAAGCGTGGGGAATCGGGTTCGCGGGGTGAAATCACCCGAGCGAGATTCTCACGGAAATCGGTGCGGGTTGCGGCTTGACCCGGGGCTCAGACCGTGACCCGGCCGTAGTTGCGCACGTCCTCGGGATACTCGTCGCCGGGCACCGACGGCCACTTCACGACGACGAGGTCCGTGTCCTCGAGGAACTCGATGCGACACACTTCCTTCGGGTGGACGAGGAAGATGTCGCCGACGGCCAGTTCCTGGTCGTTCACGCGGACACGGCCGCGGACGATCACGTTGACCTCGGGCGCGAGCACGTGGAAGTAGGGCTCGATCGGCTCGCCCTTCGCATGCTGTCGCCAGCCAACTGCGAAGTCCTTGGTTTGCATGACCGAAGGCTCGAAGTCGCCGATGAACCATCCGCCCTTCATCGAGTCGAGTTTGAACAGGTGCATCGTGTGACCCCCGAACGGGTCCATCGACCAGGCAGTCACCCGAGTTCATGCGCGACTCGATCCTTCGGTGCCAACGGCGACAAGCGCACGCGCTGCGTCGAATCCTGGTCGGGGCCTGTTGCACGATCGACGGGCACAAGGAATGCTGTCGTCCCCTCCCATGTCCCAAGTCGCGAACGAGAAGCCCAAGGTCGCGATCGTCATGCCCGCGTACAACGCGGAGCAGACGCTCGAAGCGACCCTGCAAGACATCCCTGCAGGATGCTGGGACATGCTGATCGTCGGTGACGACTGCAGCAAGGACGGAACCGTCGCGTTGGCGAAGAAGCTCGGGCTCGACGTGCTCGTGACGCCCGAGAACCTCGGCTACGGCGGCAACCAGAAGATGCTCTACACGGCCGCGCTGGAGCGCGGTGCCGACGTCGTCGTCATGTTGCACCCCGACAACCAGTACGACGCCCGCCTCGTCCCCCACTTCGTCGGGTTCCTGACCAACGGAACGACCGACGTGATCCTCGGCAGCCGGATCCGCTCTCGTCGCGAGGCGCTGAAGGGTGGGATGCCGCTGTGGAAGTACATCAGCAACCGCCTGCTGACGATCGTCCTGAACCTCTCGTACGGCATGAACCTCGGCGAGTTCCACTCGGGTTTCCGCGCCTATCGGCGCGAAGTCCTCGAGAAGGTCGCGTTCGAGCAGAACACGAACGCGTTCGGATTCGACGCGCAGTTCCTCGGCCAGGCGATCCACCACGGGTTTCGGATCGCGACCGCGCCGATGCCGGTTCGCTACTTCAAGGAAGCCTCCTCGATCGCGTTCTGGCCCTCGGTCCGCTACGGCCTGGTCAACCTCAAGGTTGCGTCGCAGTTCCTCCTCCGCAAGCTGGGGATCCCGTTCAAGCTGTTCGAACCGGCGCAGCGCTGATTCCGCGCGAAAACACGAGGCCGATCCCGCGGCGCCGCACTAGCCTTGCGCCATGCTGCGACTCGCGCTCCCGTTCGCCGCGGCCGCCGTCCTCTCGGCCTGCGGATCCTCTCCCGAACCCTCAGAACCCACCACGGCGCCGACCGAGCATGCGGCCGAGTCGCCGAAGGCGGAGGAAGACGACGGCGAAGACATGGCCGCGAAGCTGGCCGAAGCCGAACTCGACCTGCGATCCGCGGAGATCGCCGCCGAGATCGACGCGATGGACAGAGAGCTCAAGGCGTCGCGCGCGGAACGCGAGGTCGAGGCGAAGCGACAGGCGTTCGAACGCGCGACACGCGAGCTCGAGCACTTCCGCTCGCACGAGCAGAAACTGCGACTCGACCGCTCGAACCTCGGCCTCGACCGTTCCCGGCACCGTCGCGAACTCGCCGCCGACGAACTCGGAGAGCTCGAAGCGATGTACGCCGAGGAGGATCTCGCGACCAAGACCAAGGAACTCGTCCTCAAGCGCGGTCGGAAGAACCTGGAGTTCAGCCAGCGCGACCTCGAGTTCGACGAGCGGGAGGCCGCAGCCCTGACCGGGTTCGAGCTGCCCAAGCAACTCGAGGAGAAGATGCTCGCGGTCGACAAGGCCAAGTTCGAGATCCACGCGGCGCAGGTCGAGCAACGGAAGACGGAACTCTCGAACCGCGTGTCCGAGATGAAGTCGAAGGCGGCGATCAAGAACGCGCGCCGCAAGCTGGAGAAACTGCGCGCCAAGGCGAAGCAGGCGAAGTGATGCGAGTCGCGCTGGCTGCCGCCCTGACGCTTCTCGGATCGCTCGCGAACGCGCAGGACACACCGCGCGCGACCCACCCGACCGGCGGGTTGCCGAAGGAGCTCGACGTCGACGCGGCGCGCGACGGCGCCGCACGGCTGCTCGGATTCCTCGTCACCTCGCAGAACGAGAACGGATCGTGGGGCAACGGCGTCCTCGACGGCCCGATCGAACTCGGCTACTCGATCGAGACGTACTACGCCTGGAACCTCGCCGCGAACGCGCTCGCGTTGATGGCTCTGATGGAGTCGGAACCGACCGAGAACCACACGCAGGCGCTACGCCGCGGGATCGAATGGTTCACCTCGACGCGCATCGCGAAACGCGGCAGCGACTGGGATTCGGACTACATGTGGCCGGCGCTCTACGGCACCGTGGCGATGGTCCGCGCGCTCGACCACGAGGTCGCGAAGGACGCGAAGCTGCGCGCGGCGATCGAGCGCCGCGGCAAGGAGTTCGTCGCCCAGCTCGTGAAGAACCAGTCGCCGCTCGGTGGCTGGGCCTACTACGACAACCGCCCCTACACCCGCCGCGCGACCTGGGCGACGAGCTTCTGCACGGCGGCCGTGCTACCCGCACTGCAGCGCGCGCACGAGATCGACTGGCCGGTCGACACCGCGGTCGTCGCGCGCGCCCAGCGCTACGTCGAACGATGCCGACTCCCGAACGGCGCCTACGAGTACGACCTGCGCCCGATCCCGCGGGTCGGCGGCGGCGAGGAGATCAACCACGTCAAGGGCAGCCTCGGTCGCATCCAGGTATGCCAGTGGGCACTGCACGAACTCGGCAGCACGACCGTCGGCGCGGACGACATCCGCGAAGGCCTCGAGCGGTTCTTCGAGCACCACAAGTTCCTCGATGTCGCACGCATGCGGCCGATCCCGCACGAGGCGTACTATGCCAACGCGGGGTACTTCTACTTCTTCGGCCACTACTACGCGTCGAAGGCGATCCAGCGACTGCCGCAGGACGAACGCGAAGCTTGGCACCGCCGGCTGCGACCTCACGTCATCAAGGCGATCCGCGCGAACGGGTCGACCAGCGACTTCCTCGCGAGCGAGTACACGATCGTCGCCGGCACGGCGTTCGCCGCGATGACGCTGCTCAACGGGATCTCCGCGACCGACTGAGTCAGCTGGCCTGCGGCGGCTTCGCCGCGCCGAGTTGCTCGGCGAAGGCGATAAGTCCCGGCGCCGTGCGCACGTGCAGGTCGCGCTGCGGGAAGGCGATCTCGATGTCGTTCTCGGCGAACGCTCGCTGGACCCGCGTGTTGATGTCGTTCATCAGGCGCGGCCAGTCGTCGATCGAAGCGATGAAGACGCGGAGCTGGAAGTCGAGCGTGCTGTCGCCGAACCCCGTGAAGATCGCCTTCGGCCGTGGTTCCGCGAGCACGATCTTCGACGCCTTGGCGACGTCGAGCAGCACCTGCCGCACCCGGACCGCGTCCGTGCCGTAGGCAACGCCGATCTTGAACACGATCCGGAGAACCGGATCGGACAGGCTCCAGTTCACGACGCGCCCGGTGATGAACTCCTTGTTCGGGATCACGAGCTCCTTGCGGTCGAGAGTCGTGACGACGGTCGCGCGCATTCGAATCTGCGACACGGTCCCGTCGGTGTCCGACACGGTGACGAAGTCGCCGACGCGAATCGGACGCTCCATGAGAATGATGATGCCCGAGACGAAGTTCGCGAAGATCTCCTGCAGACCGAACCCCAGACCGACACCGAGGGCGGCGACGAGCCATTGGACCTTGGCCCAACCGAGTCCGATCGCGCTGAACGCGCTGACGAACCCGATCACCAGGATCACGTATCGTGCGATCGTCTTGATCGCGTGGCGTTCGCCGTGGTGGATGTTGAATCGCTTCAGGATCGTCAGCTCGAGCACACCCGGCACGTTGCGCGCCGCGATGAGCGTGACCGCGATGTAGACGCTGGCCAGGAGGAAGCTCGCGAGCGTGATCTGGACGACGACGCCATCGACGGTCTCCGACCAAAGATCCACCTCGCGCAACACGCTGAACGCCGGCACGACGTCGACCCAGAGGAACCAAGCCCCGACGAGGACGAGGATCCCGAACAGTCCTCGCACGAGCGCGCGGCTCTGCTGCCCGATCGTGCCGAGGTCCTGCGGCGCTTGGTCGACCGACCCGGCGTCGCCGCCATCGCTGTCCTGCTCGGCGGCGACGCGTGCCTTCGCCAGGTCACGGCGGGCGAGCACGAGTCCACGCGTGAGGACGGCGTGACCGATGGTCAGACCGAACACGAGACCGAGCGTCGCGAGCAGTCGGAGCGTGAGTTCGACCGCCGTGAACTGGAATCCGAACAAGGACAGCGCGAACAGGCCGACGACCGTTCCGATCCCGATCCAGAACCACAGCCGACCCCAGCGGGCGAAGACCCCGGCGCGCTCCGCGCGCAGCCCGGCGACGACGCCGGTGCCCGGGTGCAACCAGCGCCACAGGACGAGGCCGATGACGACCAGGATCACCAACAGCGCCGGTCGCCCGCCGGCCTGGGTCCAAGGCTCGTTGCCGCTGGCACGAAGCGTCGTCAGCACCCAGGCCCACGGTGCCGCGATCGGCAACGCCCACGCGAGATTCCGACGCAGCGAGGTGGTCACCCCGACCGGCCAACGGAAGTGGAGGTCGGCGAGTCCACCGGGCACGGCGACGCGCCGGGCGAACATCCCGATCAACGCGAGCCAACCGACGGCGGTCAACCCGCTCGAGCACGCCGCGGCGAACGAGTCCGCCGGTGCTGCGACGTCCAGTCGGTATCCGAGAGTGAGCAGGACGAGCGGCATCGGCAGCGTCGTCACGACCGTCAGCAGCAACGCCCACACGGTCATCGCGATCGTCGCGGTCGCACCCTTCGCCGCCTCTTCTCCGACCGCGCGCAGTCGCCGGCGCGCCCAACCCCCGAGCGCGACCAACGCGATACCGAACACACCGAGCAACAGGAGCGGCACGGGTGACGTCCCGAAGTCCGCACGCAGTGCGTCGACCACGGATTGCCAACTCTCACCGGCGACGAGCCACCCGTAGGCGGCGCCCGTCGTCCCGAGTCGGGCCGTCCAGATCGGCGTGGTCGAACGCAGCCAGAGGACGTTCTCGTCGACCAGACGTTTCGCGTCGGTCGCCTGCTCGGTCAGCTTGTCGGACTCCTCGATGAGCTGGGCCAGCACTTCGGTCAATTGGTCGCAGACCCCGCGCGTCGCCTGGCTCTCGTCGCGGAGCCCCGTGAGTGCGGTCCGAAGCTTGCCCTCGATCTCCTCGAGGCCTCGATCCACGCCGTCGGGAACCGTCCCGTCGGGCCACCGGCTCGCATCGAACGCCTCGATGGCGTCGAGTTTGGTCCGCGAATCCGCATCGCTGGACAACGACTGCGTGAGTCGGTCGAGCTCGAATCCACGCAGTTGCAGCTCGCCGAGTCGCTCGCCGAAGCGACTGAAGTGACGCCGGTTCCGCAGCTCGCGCTCGAACACGCGACGCTTCTGGCGCAGGACCTGACCGACCGAATCGGAGAGTCGACCGGCGAGTTGGACGCGGCTACGGAGATCCTCGACGTCGCGCGTCAGCGTTTCGCGCGTCGCCTTGAGCTCCCGCGACTGCTGTTCCCGCTCGGCCAATCGACCGGTCAAGCTCGCGCGCTCCCGTGCCAGGTCAGCGGACCACTGGGTGAGCATCGCGATCAGCGGATGGTCGTTCTTCGCGTCGGCCGCGCGCTTCGCTGCCTCGGCCTGCGCGTCCTGCACGACCTCACGACGCGCTCGGTCGAGCTGCTCGGTGACGGCCTGCAGCCGACGGTCCGCGAAATCGTGCTGCCGCTGGGCAAGATCGATCTGTGCCTGCCGCCACTGCCCGATCGTCTCGTCCTGGAGGTTGCGCTCTTCCTCGAGCAGCGCATCGATCTGCGTCTCGAGCAGCTTGATCTGGGTCTGCTGCTTCCACTCGAGCGCCGTTCGCAACTCCGGAAGCTCGGCATCGGGCGACGGCAACGCGATCGATTTCTGGAGCTGCGCCCGCCGTTCGGTCAGCTTCGTCGGAATCGCTCCACGGCGCGTCGAGCGCTGCTGGCTGACCTGGCGCGCGCGATCGAGGTCCACTTGGAACTGGTCGCGCTCGGCCCGAATGGTGTCGCGCAACGACTCGAGCGCGGGGACCCCCGCCGGGAGCGGATCCGGGGCACGCGCGTTCTCGAGCGTCGCGATCCCCTGTCGCGCGGCCGCGAGTTCGCGCGGCGCGTCATCACGCGTCTTCACGAAGCCGGCCCGCGCTTGCTCGGCCTCGCTCAGCTGCTCCAGGTTCTGCCGGGTGGCCTGCAACGCGGAGAGGATGTCGCTCCGCTCGGTCGACTCGGTGCGACCCTCGACCTCGGCGATTCGCGACTGGACCTGGTCCGAACTCGGCA
>JAGQQZ010000318.1 GCA_020425915.1 Planctomycetota bacterium
CAGGTCGAGGAAGGTGTCGGCGTCGGCGTCGAGGTTGAGCGCGTTGTTGAGCAGCGGGTTCAACCCGAACACCGGCGTGTCGGTGATGTCGAGGCACACCGGGATGATGATCGTCACGCTCGCCGCGACGTGCGGGTCACGCAGCGCGATGCTCGTGAGACGGAACGCCGAGGTCTGCGCCGGGACGCCCGCGATCATGCCGTTCGAGGTCGTGATCTGCAGCGGACGCGGGGCGCCGAAGTCGATCATCGCCCACTGGAACTCGAACATCGGTCCGAACGGCAGGTTGTTGAACGTGACGCTCGTCTCACCGTTGATGTCGGTGACGCGTGCGACGTTGGCCCACGGATTGGCGACGTTGAGGAGGCAACCGTTGGCGCCGATGATCGTCAGATCGAGCAGGGTCGGCGAGCCGCCGTTGGTGCCTGCGAACATCACGACGTTGTGCGACGGCAGTGCACCGCGCAGCAGCACGGTGTCGGTCGTCGTGGGGTTCTTGATCCACGAGTCGGGTGGATAGTCGACTTGCGGGAATCCGCCGACGCTGTCTTGGCATGCGGCGCCGACGAAGGTCTGACTCTGGATGGTGGCCGTGGCCAAGGCGAACACGGCGATGGCGAAGGGAGTGAGTCTCATGTCGGGAGATTATCACCCCGCGTGGGCCACCGGCGCGAGGGGGCTTTCAGCCGTACGTTCTAGCGCATCCCGCGCGACGGGACTCGGCGGTATTCCTTGCCCTGCATCCGTCCGTCGGCGACGTACTCGATGAAGAAGGTCGCCTTGTTCGATTCTCGTTCCAGGACTTTCAGCACGTCCTCACAGCTCGCGACCGGCTGGCCGTTGATCGAGGTCACGACGAAGTCGACCTCGAGCGTCAGCTTGTCGAGCGGTGCGGGCAGCCGCGCGATGCGCAGCCCGCGGTAGAACGACTTGATGCCGTACTTGCCGGACGGCTTGGTCTGCCCCGAGGCGGGGTCGCCCAGCGACCCGTCGCGCAGCAGATCGGTCCCCTTCGCGACGATCGCGTCGAGGTCCTCGCTCGGGTAGAGCTCGATCAACCCCGGGCTGATCGGCCGGATCGGCGGGAAGACCTCGTGGATGATCGTCTTCAGCCACGCCGCGATGACCTCGCGGTCGTCGTCGATCGACGGCGGTGCGATCTTGGTCGGGTCGACGAGCACGATGAAGTCACGCGCGGCTTCGCGGACCTTGCGGTCGTCGTGCAGCAGGAGGACGTTGAGGGCCGGCAACGCCGCTGCGAACAGGTCGCGTCCCAGCTCCGGGCGGATCTTGACGACTTCGCCGAGGAACCACAGCGCCTGGCGCTGGTCGATCGGGCTGTCGACCCCGAGCAGCGCGAGGTAGGGCACGGGGTCGAACTCGTAGGTGTACTCGCCGGGCTTCGGCGGCAGCTTGCCGGCCGGGCCGACCCGCATGTTCTTCCACTCCTCGAGGTCACCGGGATTGCGGCGCGGGAGTTCGGCGCGGAGGAACGCGATCGCGCGGGGATAGGCTTCCTGTCGCAGCTGCAACAACGGCTCGCCCGGGATGTGGTTGATCATCTGCGCGACCGTGGCGCGGTCCGGACTGTAGAACATCCCGTACAGCGCGAGCTGGCGATCGCCGTCGGTGGCGCTGAGCCGGATGATCTGCGACAGCCAGCCGAGGTCGAAGCGCTCTTCCTTGCCGAGCGACGCGTACGCCTTGCGCCACGCCGGGTGATCGCAGATCTCGATCCCGTTCTCGTCGAAGCTGCAGAGCTCCCGGTTCTTCCGCGCGATCGTGAGCATGTCCCGCAGGACTCCGAACGTGACCTTCGGCGGCAAGATCGTCTCGGTCGGCGAACGGAACGGCAGGCGCCAGTCGATCTGGTCCTGGGCCGGCAGGTGCGTCAGGAGGGACAGCAGTGCGATCGGGAGGCGCATGTTCGTCGATATCCGTTGCGGACGGCGTCGTAACCGAGGGTGCCCGCGTTCCGCGAGGCTACCCGAGAGCCCAGACGATGACGAGCTGGCCACAGCCGATCAAGAGGCCCAGCACGCCGCCGAGGATCTCGATCGCGCGCAGCTCGCGGGCGGCCACCTCGAGGATCAGCTTCTCGAGCTTCTCGACCGGGAACGCCGCCACCTTCTCGGCGACGAGCCGTTGGACGTCGAGTCCGCTCTCGAGGGCCTGTTCCAGCTTCTCGTAGATCGTGTCTCGGTGCTCGAGGATGCCCTTCGTCAGCGCCCGCTTGAGCTCGTCGACGCGCTCCGCGGTCAGGAATCCGCCGATCAGCGGAAGCGCGCGCAGCGACTCGATCTTCGGCCCGATGCCCTGCTCGAGCACCGATCCGAGCAGCTCCTCGAGGTCGACCTTCTGCAGGCTCTCGATGATGTCGTCGTGCTCGACGAGGTGGTTGCCGACGACGTTGCCGATGCTCTTCGCCAGGTCCTTCTGCCGGCGCGGGATCAGGCCCTGGATCCGGATGCCGAGGAACCCCACCGGTCGGATCGGGCGGAAGATCATCTTCACCGCGATGCGATTGGTGACGTAGCCGATCAGGGCGCCGAGGAGGGGAACGGCGACGACGGTCCAGACGGTGAACGGCATGCGGGCAGGCACGGTAGCGCCTGGCCGGGCCGCGTCCAGCGCGAGTGGCCCATCCGCCGACGGCCTGCTAAGTTGCCGGGACCATGCTCGCTCGGATCGCCGTCATCGCCGCGACCACACTGACCGGTCTCCTCCTCGGGGACACGATCGGTTGGATGTTCGGCTCGGGGAGCCGCTTCGGGGGAACCTCGCCCCGCGAGATTTGGCCGGGCTGGCACGTGCTCGGCCTCGTCCTCGGACTCGGGGTCGGGGCCTACATGGCGTTCGCGAATGCCGGACGGCACATGCAGATCGAGGAAGTGCCGGACGGCGAGGACGTTACCGGCGCCGAGGCGAGGTGACATCGCGCCCCGGGTCGGCAACGGCCCGGTTCACTCGCGCAGGAACACCCAGACGCCGGCCTTGCGTTCGCGCTCCGGCCGGAGCTTGCGCAGCTCGGCGTGGAGTTCGTCGAGCTTCTTGCGCATCGCGCGCTGGTCGTCGGAGTTGAAGAACTCGCGGACCTTCACGCCCTTCGCGTCTTCGTCGAGATCGAGCGTGTCGATCCTTCGCATCTCGTCCTGGTACTGCTTGCTGTGCGCCGCCTGGGCCGCGGTGAACTCCGCGTCGAGCTTCTTCGCGCGGGCCTCCATCGCTTCCGTCAGGTCGGGCGGCTCCGGCATCCAGATCGCGTAGCCGCCGACGATCAGGTCGAGGTCGCCGTCGCCGTCGTAGTCGACCGGATCGGCGTAGAGCCCGACGTTCGGGCGCTCGGCGGAATGACCTTGGGTCTTGGTCGGCGGGATCAACGTGAACGCGGCCGCGAACTTGGGCGCGCCCGGCTTCCCGATGTTGCGATACCAGTAGACGCCGCCGGCGACCTCGCCGGTGTACGACTCGCCGAAGCTGCCGATCACGAGGTCGGTGAGGCCGTCGTCGTCCCAGTCGACGAGACGCGGCGCGGAGACTCCACCGTGTAGCGCGAATGGTTGCCCGCCGGCGAGCACCATCTCGTTCTTGCCGGTGAACTCAGGCTCCTCGGCCGTGCCCTCGTTGCGCTGCAGGTAGAGGTTGCCGTCGTCGTGATCGCCGAGCAGCAGGTCGAAGTCCCCGTCGGCGTCCCAGTCGAACGCGACCGCGGACGTGCAGTGCCCGTCCTCGGTGCCGCGGTTGTCCCACTTCTTGGAATCGTAGTTCCAGAACTGGTCGAGGGTCACCCGCTCCCCGTTCGCGTCGAGGATGCGAACCGGTTCGGCGAAGCCGTCCTCGGTGCCGTAGGCGACGTGCGGCGAGCCGTCGAACGTCGCGGTGAAGAAGTCGATGCGGCCGTCGGCGTTGAAGTCCACGAACTGTGAACCCAAGCCGATGCATCACCAGTTGTGGAACTTCAGTGCGCGCTTGCCGCTGAGGAACGGTTCGAGCTTGCCCCAGGCGGCGGGGCCCTTTCCGTCGAGCCGTTCGGCGACGCGGACCTCGCCGATGAGATCGCCGATCACGAGCTCGTCCTGCCCGTCGCGATCGATGTCGTAGAGGCGCGGCGATGGGTAGAGCCGGTCCGCGCCGAGCGGTTCGCCGTCCGCGGTGAGTCGGATCGGCGTCGCGAACACGGGTCGTGCCGGGGGATTCGGATCGGCCTGCGGCACGGGTGCGATGCACAGGGAGAGTGCGAGGGTCGTCAGCATGTCGGGCTCCTGATCGGGGTTCCGGATGTCGCCGCCATTCTAGACCTCGTGGCCGCGACGCGTTCGAAACCACCGGTGGCGTCGTCGGTTC
>JAGQQZ010000319.1 GCA_020425915.1 Planctomycetota bacterium
CGATGAACGACGAGACCCGCGAAGCCCTCGAGCAGGAACTGCTCGAACTCCGGTTCGACTGCCACCCCGACCCCGATGCGCTGCGGCGCCGCATCGCCGAGGAACCCGAACTCGCCGCGCTGTGGCAGCGCGTGCAGGCCGACGCCGAATTGCTCGAGCGTGCGGCCCGGGTCGACGACACGGGGTTCGAGCCGCGGATCCCGCGCCCGTTCTGGCGTCGGCCGTGGTTCCCCGTGCAGCTCGCCGCGGCCGCGTGCCTCGTGTCGGCGAGCTACTTCGGGCTCTGCGCCTGGGATCTGCACGCACAGCGCAAGCGGTCCATCGACGTGACGGCGAAGACCCGCACATCGGTGCCGGACGGGCGCCCGTTCGCGATCGAGGTGACCGCACGCGACGGCTACGGCGAGTCGACCGACTGCCCGGTCGAGTTCGCGATCCTCGACGCCGACGGGACGCCGATCCGCAAGGGTCGAACGACGACGAACGGCGAACCGATCAACGCGCCGGCGTCCTTGCCGGGTGCGCGCCGCGTGGTGCTGAACACGACGACGCCGGATGGCATTCGCGAATTGACGATCCCACTGGATCCGTCCGCGGCGATCCCCCTCGTCCACGTGGAGACCGACAAGCCGATCTACCGACCCGGTGAGACGATGCGCTTCCGTGCCGTCGCCCTGGACCGTGTCGGTCTGACGGCCATGACCTCGACCGAGCCGTTGCAGTTCCGCGTCCTCGACGCGCACGACGCGACGGTCGCCACGTTCTGGCAGTACGGCCGGTTCGGCGCCGAGACCCACGGCGTCGGCTGGGACGCTTGGTCGATCCCGGAGGAGATCCCGGGTGGCAAGTACCGCGTCGAAGTCGTCGAGGCGCGAACCGACCTCGTCGCCGACGAACAAGAGGTCACGATCCGACGGTTCCAACCGCCACGGCTCGAGTCCGCGATCACGCTCGACCGCGCGAGCTATGCGCCGGGTTCCGCCGGCACGGCCGAGATCGTGGTCCGGCGTCTGGCCGGTGACGTCGCGAGCGGCGCGATGGTCGAGGCGACGGTCGTCGTCGACGGCGAACCGGTCTGGCGCGAGGTGACGAGCCTCGACGCGCGCGGTCGCACTCGCGTCGCGTTCACGATCCCCGACGACGTCGAACGCGGTGACGCGCGACTGTTCGCGAAGGTCACCGACGGCGGCACGATCGAGACCGCCGTCGAGCCGTTCGTCGTCCCGACCGGCGCGCTGTCGATTCACGCGTACCCCGAGGGCGGCGAACTCGTCGCCGGGTTGCCGACGCGGACCTATCTCGAGATCACCGACTCGCTCGACCGACCGGTCAGCGCGCGCGGTCGGATCCTGGATTCGAAGCGCACGCCCGTCGCCGAGTTCCGCACCGTGCACGCGGGGCGCGTCGCGGTCGAGTTCACGCCCGAGATCGGTGAGCGCTACACCTGTGAACTCGTCGATCCGCGCGAACTCAGCATCGATCTTCCCGACGTGATCGCCGACGGCGTCGCGCTGCGCAGCGTGGATCAGGTATCTCGCGCCGGCGAGCCGCTGCGGCTGCGCGTCGGCGGTCGCGCCGAGCGCAACCTGACGGTGGGCGTGTTCTGCCGGGGAACCTGCGTCGCGAGCACGCGCGTCACGGGTTTTGGACTGCAGGACGTTGCGTTGGACGTCCCCGAAGCCGTGTTCGGTGTCCTCCGCGTCACGGTCTTCGACGACGGCTTCCGCCCGGTCGCCGAACGCCTGGTGCAGCGCGCGCCGTCGCGAACGATCCGGATCACGCTCGATCCGCAGCGCACCGAACTCGAGCCCGGCGCGCGCCAGCATGTCGCGCTCCGCACCGTCGACGAGACCGGTCGGCCGGTCGCCGCCGCGGTCGGGATCGCTGTCACCGATCACGCCGTTCTCGCGCTCGACGGGGAACCGCGCGTCGGCATCGTCGATCGCGTCGCGCTGCTCGGCGACGTCGCGGTCCCGCGAGATCTGGCCGACTACCTGGTGCAGGCCGAAGGCCAACCCGAGCGCATCGACCTGCTGCTCGGAACCCGTGGCTGGCGGAAGTTCGTCTGGGCGCCGAGCGCGGACGAGATCGCGTCGGCGGCCGGTGTCGACCTCGACCGCGTTCGCCCGCTCGAAGGTCTCGCGCTGCGAGCCGACGAGGTCCGCGCACCTGCCGTCGCGACGAGCGCGCTCCCCGAGGCGCGCCGCGCCCTGCGCCGTGGCCGGACCGCGTTCACCGCGACGCTCGCGCTCTCGGTGCTCGGACTCGCGCTCTGGTTCGGTGCGCTGGGTGCCGCGCGCATCGCGCGACGCCTCGAATGGACCGGGTCCTGGCGCGGCGATCTGCTCGCCGGAACGAGCGCCGTCGCGGCGATCGCGACCGTGCTCCTCGTCGCGCTTCCGACGGTGATCGAGCGCGTGGCCCCGCCTGCGGTGCGCGCGATGCTCGGCGAAGGGGATGACGCCGCCGGGCTCGGGATCTGGGAGGGCGAACTGAAGGCAGGCCTCGACTTCGACTTCGGGGATGTCGTCGTCGAAGAAACCGAGATCGCGGAGGCGCCCGAACCGGTCGCCGAGGCCGCACCGGTCGCGAATCCGCTCGATCCCGCCGAGGACCCGCTGATCGCCGGCGACGATTCCTACGGCCGGCCCGAGTCGCAGCGCGTCTACGCCCACGCGCACGATCCGGTCGGCGAGCGTGTCGACTTCACCGAGAACGTCTACTGGAACGCGCTCCTCGTCACCGACGACGACGGACGTGCCGGCGTCGAGTTCGACGTCAGCGACCGCGTCACGACCTGGGACGTGTTCGCCAACGCCCACGGCTGGGGCCGCGTCGGCCAGGCTGCGGCGTCGTTCGACACCGAGCTGCCGTTCTTCCTCGACGTCTCCGTGCCGAACGAGCTGACCGAGGGTGATCGCGTCGACTTGCCGGTCGCGCTCGTCGCCGATCCGAAGTTCGCCACCGAGGCCGAGCTGCGATTCCAGGTCTCGGGCGACCTCCGGACCGACGGTTCCGACCGCCTGCTCGCGAATCTGGACGACACGGGCCGCGGCTCGGCCCGGATCTCGCTCGAGGCGACGGCGAACACCGACGCCCGCACGCGGATCTCGATCCTCGGCGCGGCCGGACGATTCCGCGACCGCGTCAGCCATCCGGTGCGCGTGGTTCCGCGCGGCTTCCCGCATCGACGGTCCTGGGCCGGGACGGCGGATCGGAACGGACGGACGTTCACGCTGCCGTTGCCCGCGACGATGCGCGAGGGTTCGGCGCGCGTCATGCTCCGGGTCTTCCCGTCTCCGCTCGCGAGCCTGCGCGAGGGACTCGAGGGGATTCTGCAGGAACCGCACGGCTGCTTCGAACAGGCGTCGAGCAGCAACTACCCGAACACGATGGTGCTCGCCTACGTCGAGGCCAGCGGCGACGACATCCCGTCCGTGACGGCACGCGCGCGCGAGCTGCTGCCGAAGGGCTACGCGAAGATCGCCGGCTACGAGTGCAGCGAACGCGGCTACGAGTGGTTCGGAGCGAACCCCGGTCACGAGGCCCTGACTGCCTACGGCCTGCTGCAGTTCGAGGACATGGCGCGGGTGTTCGACGTGGACCGTTCGATGGTCGATCGCACGCGCCAGTGGTTGCTCGGTCGCCGCGACGGGAACGGCGGGTTCGCCCGCAACCCGGCCGCGCTCGACAGCTTCGGCGGGGCGCCGGACTCGGTGACCGACGCCTACATCGTCTACGCGCTGCTCTACGCCGGCCAGGATCCGGCGACACTCCACGCGGAGATCGCTCGCCTCGAGAGCCGCGTGACCACCGACGACGCCTACGAACTCGCGGTCATCGCCTGCGCGCTCGGCCGGACCGACTCCGCCGCGGCGAGCGTCGCGCGCGAACGACTGACCTCGTTGCAGCGCGCCGACGGCAGCCTGTGCGGTTCGACCTCGAGCGTGACGCGCTCGGGCGAACGCGACCTGACCGTCGAGACGACCGCGTTCGCGGTGCTGGCGTGGCTCGACGAGCCCGAGCGTCACGGCGGCCGGATCGAACAGGCCTGCCAGTTCCTGCAGACCCAGCAGACCGCGCGTGGCACGTTCGGCGCGACGCAGGCGACGATCATGGCGCTCAAGGCGCTGACCGCCCACGCGACGGCGACGCGGAAGCTGCCCGAGCACGGTCGGATCGACGTCTACGTCGACGATGCGCACGTCGCGTCGGAGCCGTTCGCCGCGACCGATCCG
>JAGQQZ010000320.1 GCA_020425915.1 Planctomycetota bacterium
CACCGAGTGTGCGCAGGAGACGAAAGCGAGCCGCGGCGGGTCTGCAGGCAAAGGATCGAAGTCGGCATTATCAAGCCCGCCGCGGCTCATGTTCCTTCGCGCCTGAGAACAGGCGTTTCCATGCTCGGAAGAACCGCTCGACACCTGAGCCGCGCACCTCGGCGCGACTCCGGACGGGGCCGAACGATCCCGCTGGCATGGCCCGGTTCGGGTCCGAAAAAATTTGTCGTCGCCGCGGCGCTGGCCGATAGCCTCTGCACCATGAGCGTCGCTGCCCACGTCCAAGCCCTCAAGCAGGCAATGAACCGCGTCAATCAGCTCAAGGTGAGTCTTTGACTTCGAAGTCAAACACCGTGAGCTGAAGAACCTCGAGAACGAGATGACCCGGCCGGGCTTCTGGGACAACCAGGAAACGGCCCAGAAGGTCGTCGAACAGAAGCGGACGCTCGGCGCGATCGTGGAGCCGCTCGAGAAGGCGGCTGCGCTGTGCGAAGACGTGGAGGTCCTCTGCGAGCTCGGCCAGGAGGACGCGTCGGCGGTTGCCGACGACATCCGCAGGGCGCTCGGCGAGGTCGCCCAGATTCTCGACAAACTCGAGTTCCAGGTCATGCTCGGCGGCGAGCACGACCACCGGAGCGCGACGCTGACGGTCACGCCGGGTGCCGGCGGGATCGATGCCGCGGACTGGGCCGAGATGCTGCTCAAGATGTACGTGAAGTGGGCAGAGGACGCCGACTTCGACGTCGAGGAGCTCGACTACCAGTCCGGTGAGGAGGCGGGCATCCGGACCGCGACGGTCGCGATCAACGGACCGTACGCCTACGGCCGCCTGCGCGCCGAGCAGGGCGTCCACCGACTGGTTCGCATTTCGCCGTTCGACGGCAACGCGCGGCGACAGACCTCGTTCGCGTCGGTCGAAGTCGTGCCGGACCTGCCCGACGACATCAACGTCGACATCGTCGACAAGGACCTTCGGATCGACACGTTCCGCGCGAGCGGCGCGGGTGGCCAGCACGTCAACAAGACCGACTCGGCGATCCGGATCACCCACTTGCCGACCGGCATCGTCGTCAGCTGCCAGAACCAGCGCAGCCAGCACAAGAACAAGGCCCAGGCGATGAAGACGCTGAAGGCCAAGCTCTACCAGCTCGAGCTCGCGAAGCGCGAGGAGGAGCTCGCCAAGTTCTACGGCGACCGCGGTTCGATCAGCTGGGGCAACCAGATCCGAAGCTACGTGCTGCACCCGTACCAGATGGTCAAGGACCTGCGGACCGGGCGTGAGACGTCGAACGTCCAGGCCGTGCTCGGCGGCGACATCGACGACTTCATCGAGTCCTACCTCAAGGGAGAGAAGGCCAAGTCATGACGCAGCGAAGGCTCGCGTTGATCTCCGTCACCGACAAGCGTGGCGTCGTCGAGTTCGCGCGCGGCCTGACCGAGATCGGGTTCACCGTCCTCTCGACCGGCGGCACCTACCGCGAGATCCGCGAAGGCGGCGTCGATGCGGTCGAGGTATCCGACTACACGGGCTTCCCCGAGATCATGGACGGCCGTGTGAAGACGCTGCATCCGCGGATCCACGGCGGCATCCTCGCGCGCCGCAGCTCGGTCGAGGACGCGGGCGCGATGAAGGAGCACGGCATCGAGCCGATCGACATCGTCGCGGTCAACCTCTACCGCTTCCGCGAGACGGTCCAGAAGCCGGGCGCGTCGCGCGCCGAGATCGTCGAGAACATCGACATCGGCGGCCCCTCGATGATCCGCGCCGCGGCGAAGAACCACGCTTCGGTCGCCGTCGTCGTCGACACTGCCGACTACGCCGAAGTGCTCGGCGAGCTGCGCGCGCTGGGCAACGTCAGCGAGGACACGCGGCGTCGGCTCGCGGGCAAGGCGTACGCGCACACGGCGGCGTACGATGTCGCGGTCGCCGGCTGGTTCGAGGGCGAGCGAGCGAAGGAGGCCGACCGACCGTCGTTCGGCGCGAGTTTCGCACTCGCCGGATCCAAGCTCCTCGATCTCCGCTACGGCGAGAATCCGCACCAGGCTGCCGCGCTCTACGACGATCCGAACCACCAAGGACCGAGTCTCGCACGCGCGAAGCAGCTCTCCGGCAAGGAGCTGTCGTACAACAACCTCGCCGACCTCGACGCCGCCCTCGGGCTGGTGCTCGAGTTCGACGATCCGGCCTGCGTCATCGTCAAGCACAACAACCCGTGCGGTACCGCGATCGCGCCGACCGCGAAGGCCGCCTTCGTGCACGCCCTCGACGCCGATTCGCTGAGCGCGTTCGGTGGGATCGTCGCGCTGAACCGTCCGCTCGACGCGGACTGCGCGCGCGCGATGGTCGAGCACGGCGTGTTCGTCGAGGCGATCGTCGCGCCGGAGGTGCCGGCCGACGCGCTCCGTATCCTCGGCGAAGCCAAGTGGGGGCAGAACGTGCGGGTGCTCGCGCTCGGCGGGACCCCGCGGGGCGGCGCCGAACTCGCGCTGCGTCCGGTGTCCGGCGGGCTCCTCGTGCAGACCGCGGACGTGCGCGCGCCGCTGCCCGAACTCACGGTCGCGACCAAGCGCGCGCCGGGCGATGCCGAGCGCCGCGCGCTCGAGTTCGCGTGGAACGTCTGCAAGCACGTCAAGAGCAACGCGATCGTGCTCGCGCGTCCGTCGGACGACGGTGGCGTGTGCGCAACGGTCGGGGTCGGCGCCGGCCAGATGAGCCGAGTCGACGCGGCGAAGATCGCGGTCGAGAAGGCCGGCGACAAGGCGGCGGGCGCGGTGCTCGCCTCCGACGCGTTCTTCCCGTTCGCCGACGGGATCGAGGCCGCGACGCGGGCGGGCGTGACCGCCGTGATCCAACCCGGGGGCAGCAAGCGGGACAGCGAGGTCGTGGCCGCCGCGGACGCGGCGAACGTCGCGATGGTGTTCACCGGCCGGCGGCACTTCCGGCACTGATGGACACGCGAACCGCGATCGAACGGATTCTGCTCGGCGAGTCGCTCGCCTCGATCTCCGAGGCCAAGCGCGGCGACGTCTGCATCCGCAAGGGGCTCGATTCGGAGGACCCTCGCGCGGGTGCGGATCAGGCGCGTGAGTTCATGCGCGTCCTGTGCCGTGAGCTCGGCGATCGCCATGCCGGCAACTCGCGCGTCGCGACCGCGCTCGAACGTTGGGTCGAGCGCTGCAGCGACTACGAGGCGTGGGACTCGCTGATGTCGGGTTTCGAGTTCCAGAGCCGGCCGCGGTTGCTGGAGCGTGGCCGCAAGCTGTTCCCCGGCACGCTGACCGAGCACTGGGTGTCGTGAGCTTCGCCGAGCGACGCGACGCCGTGCTGCGGGAGATCGCGCGGGATTGCGCGCGTTGCGGTCGCGATCCCGCGGACGTGAGTCTGCTCGCGGTGAGCAAGAAGCACCCGGCCGACGCGGTGCGCGAGGCGTTCGCCGCCGGACAGATGACGTTCGGTGAGAACCGCGTGCAGGAACTCGTGCAGAAGGCGGAGGACGTCTCCGAGCCGGTCGAATGGCACTTCATCGGCAGCGTGCAGACCAACAAGGTCAACGCGCTCCTGCGCGTCGAACGGCTGGCCCTGCTGCACTCCCTCGACCGCACGGCACTCGCCGACGCGCTCGAATCGCGCCTCGCTGACAGCGGCCGGAAGCTCGCGGTGCTGCTCCAGATCGACGCGACCTCGGACGACACCAAGCACGGCTGTTCGATGTGCGAGTCGCCGGCACTGCTCGAACACGTCGTGTCGCGATGTCCGCATCTCGACGTGCAAGGGCTCATGGCGATGGGGCCGCGGGAAGGTGATCCTCGGCCGGTGTTCGACAAGGTGGCAGCCTTGCGCGACAAGCTCCGGAAACGGTCCGGACTCGAGCTGCCGACGCTGAGCCTCGGCATGAGCGGAGACCTCGAGGCCGCGATCGCGGCGGGCTCGACCCTCGTCCGTGTCGGCACCGCGCTGTTCGGCCCGCGCGAGTAAAGCCGCCGCCGCCGAATCGCCGATCCCATCGTCGTGGGAACCGAGCTGAAGTCGTGGACCGGCAACGCGTCGCGAGGCATCGCGCTGATGACCGGGATCCTCGCGAGTGCCGCGTTGTTGACCCTCGTCGTCTGGACCTGGGTCGCGTCCCACAACCTCAACGCGATCGCGAACACGACCCTCGCCGTGCTCGTCCTGGGATCGATCTGGCTGCCGCTGTTCCAGTGGTTCGACGCGGCCGGGCGGCAGCACACGCTGTCGGCCGACTCGATCGTGTTCCGTCGTGGAATCTGGTGCACCTACGAGATCGAGGTGCCCTTCCGACACGTCCACGCCGTCGCCGTGCAGCAGAACCTGCTGCAGAAGCTGTTCGGTTGCGGCGACGTCCGACTGACGACGCTCGGCGTCGTGCCGAACAGCGGCCTCGTCACGAGTGCCGACATGAGTTCACTCGTGCTGCGCTCGATCCCCGACCACGTCGCGGTCGGTCACATCGTGCGCGAACGGATGCGCGCGCACGCGGCGCCGTCGGAGTCACCAGGCACACGCCGGGCGGAACCCGATGAGTGCGCTCTCGGTGTCGACTGACGCGTACTGTCGATCCGAAGGCCACGCCGCCGGGGTCGACAGCCAGCTTCCGCCGCGGATCACGTGCAGGCTCGTCGCGCCGTCAGGTGGTGCGGGCGGTCCCTGCGGGTCCGTGCGCTTGCCGGTCGGGATCGCGTCGGCGTAGCCGGCCGCGTAGTGGTCCGCGCACCACTCCCAGACGTTGCCGAGCATGTCGAACAGGCCGAACGCGTTGGCGGCCTTGTGCGCGACCGGCCACGCCCGTTGCTCGCTGTTGGTGTAGACCCAGCCGTGCTGTTCGAGCCGCTCGCGGGTGCGCCAGGGTGCGGCGTCCCCGCTCGACGCGGCGCGCGCCGCGTACTCCCACTGCGCCTCGGTCGGGAGCGAGTAGCCGTGCAGTTCGCAGAACTCGGCGGCGGCGTCCCAATCGATGCCGGACATCGGCTGCTCGTCGCGCGGCGTGACCCGCGGCGGGTGGGAACCCCGTGTCGCCGCGTCGTACCGATTCCACTGCGCGATCGTGACCTCGGTCTCGGCGAGCAGGAACGGCTCGCTGATCGTGACCTCGTGGACCGGTCCGTCGATGTCCGACTTGCCGCCCATCGGTGAGGATCCGGCCGGGACGACGACGAACGTGATCCCGCTGCGCGGATCGCGGACGCGCGTCGGCTCGTCGGTGTTCGGATCGCGCGCGACCACCTCCCAGGTCTTCGGGTCGGCCGAACCGTCGATCGCTGTGCGCTGTGGTCGTTCGGAGCGGGCGCCGCAGGCGACGAGCCACAGGATCAGGCAGGTAGCGAGGGCGCGCTTCACTCGACGAACCCCACGCGTTCGAGGAACGTGACGACGTCGCGTGCGATCAACTCGTGGCCGACCGCGTTCGGGTGTTGGTCGGTCGGGTGCACCCACAGGGCCCGTTCGTCGCGCCCGCGGAACGTCGGCAACAGGTCGACGGTCGTGATCGTGTGCGCGGCACAGAACTCCGCGACCATCTCGTGGAGCGAGACGTACGGATACAGCTCGCCGAGCTGCGACATCATCGGCTGGACGACGATGCCGAACCTGGCGCCGTGCTCCTCGGTCACGCGGCGCATCTCGAGCAGCGCCGACTGCGTCGCCTGCCACTCGGTCGGGTGCTCGCGGACCTTGTCGCCGTAGTCGAGCTTCTTCACCATCAACGCGCGCTGGGCGATCTCGCGCTGGACGTGGTTCAGCAGCAGCGAGCAGCCGCCGAGCCAGGGGTGTTCGATCTTCGGCGTCTCGTACGCGAGCATCGGCACCTCGGCGCTCATGTCGTTGAGGCAGAGCCCGACGATGACGATGTCGGGCTCGAACGCGATGCCGTCGCTCTGGAACCACTCGAGCAGAGTCGCGGGCGAGGTGTTCGGACAACCGGCGTTGATGACCTGGACGGGTCGGTCGGCGCGGTCGAGCGCGCGCTCGACCCGTTGCGGCCAGGTGAGTTCCAGCGGCACGCCGAGCCCGTAGGTGAACGAGTCGCCGACCGCCAGGATCCGCAGCTCGCCGGACGGCTTCGCGACCGGGAACTCGTCGTCGCGGAAGCCGAGTCCGTTCGTCGTGATCGCGACCGCGCCGTCGCGGTCGAAGTAGTCCCACTGCGGGCGGTCGTACGCCTGCCGCAGGTGGACGTCGGGTGGGAACAGTCCGCGTGGCGTCGACCGATCGGTGCGTTCGAGGTCGCGGCTGTGGAACAGGTAGTGCAGGCTCTCCGCGATCGGCGCGAGCTCGCCGCCCGGCAGCATGAATCGCACCGAGAGCTGGTACGTGCCGGGGAACACGAGCCGCGCGACGACTTCGGCGATTCCGATGCTGGCGAGCGTGGCGATCAGGAAAACCGAAGTCCGGACGAGTCCGCGGTGCAGTCTGCTCGGTTGGCTCGGGTTCGACACGGCTCCTCGTCGCGCTCGGTGCGAGCGTGTTCGGAAACTACGAAGCGAGAACGAGTCGAGCAAGCAGCGTGCGAGTTCGACGACGGTTCGGTCAGGGGGATCTTGCGCCCGTGTGCGCCGATGCGTCGGATGGTCGTGTCCGTGCCCCTTCGAGAGCCCATGCCGAGAATCCGTCCGATCCTGACCTTCGCGGCGAGCGCGATCGTCGTCTGCGCGTGTGGAACCCGTCCCGAACCGGTGATGCCGAAGCCCGAGATCGTCGTCGACGGCTTGCGTCACCAGGAGATCCTGCCGCTCGCTCAGCAGAACTACGCGTACCGCTGGCTCGAGATCACGCTCGAGGCCTGCGCGCGCGACGTCGAGCGGATCGGTGCGCAGCCGACTGTCCTGTCGCGGCAGATGTTCGTGTGGGCGAACGCGATGTTCGACGCGTGGGCCGCGTACGACTCCGTCGCGGTCGGTACTCGACTGGGTGCGAAGCTGCGACGTCCGGCCGCGGAACATACGGCCGCCAACAAGCGCGAAGCGATCAGCTACGCGAGCTTCCTCGCGCTGTGCGACCAGCTCCCGCACCACGTCGACTACCTGCGGAGTGCGATGCACGACTGCGGCTACGACCCGGACCTCGTGACGCGTGATCCTGCGCGCCCGGCCGGCATCGGTCGGATCGCCGCGGAAGCCGTGCTCGCCTATCGCCATCACGACGGAGCGAACCAGCTCGGCGACGAACTCGGTAGCGACGGGTCGCCGTACTCGGACTACACGTACTACCGACCCGTAAACCCGCCCGACCGGATCCTAGATCCCGATCGTTGGCAACCGATCCCGTTCCGCCTCGCGGACGGGACGACGATCACGCCGGGCTTCCTGACGCCGCAGTGGTACCGCGTGAAGCCGTTCGTCATCGAGAGCTCGGCACAGTTCCGACCTGGGCCGCCGCCGACGACGCAGACGAACGACGCGCTGCTGCGCGAGCAGACCGACGCGGTACTCCACTACAACCAGACGCTCGAGCCGGAGCAGAAGGCGATCGTCGAGTTCATGCGCGACGGGCCACGTTCGACCGGGCAGAGCGGGCACTGGCTGCGGTTCGCACAGGACGTGTCCCGGCGCGATCGTCACGGACTCGACGACGACGTGAAGTTGTTCTTCACGGTCGCCGGGACCGCGTTCGACGCGTTCATCGCGTGCTGGGAGACGAAGCGCTTCTACGACTCTTCACGCCCGTGGACGCTCGTCCGGTACTACTACCGCGGGCAGAGGATCCTCGGTTGGGCCGGACCGAAGGGCGGCGTCGTCGAACTCCCGGCGGAGGAGTGGTACCCGTACTCGCCCTACTCGTTCGTGACGCCGCCGTTCCCGGGCTACACGTCCGGCCACGCAACCGTCAGCGGCGCGTGCGCGAAGATCCTCGAGCTGTTCACCGGCAGCGACGAGTTCGGCGTCACCGAGGTCCGGAATTGCTGCTCGCTGACCGAGGTCGATGTCGGGGTCGAGGTCGCGCTCGACCTGCCGACGTTCTCCGGGACCGCCGAGATCGCGGCCCTGTCGCGGGCGATGGGGGGCTATCACATCCCGATCGACAACGAGGTCGGCCTCGCGTGCGGGCGGAAGCTGGCGGCGTGGTCGTGGCCGCACTACCGGGACTACTGGCAGGGATCGGCGAAGGTCCGACGGTGAAGCCCGACGCGCCGCGATTTCCCGGAAACCTGGTCCGCGAACCGAATCCGTCGTAGGACGATCGCCGAACCCCTCCCCCGACCCCATGCGCTCCCTTCTCGTGTACCTGCTCGCGATCGTCGCCCTCGGCGTGGGGGCATGGTTCGCGTTCCCGGACTGGTTCGGCCGTGGCGACGGCGACGCGACGCTCTCGTCGCAACCACGGTCGTCGATCGCGCCGGTGGTCGTCGCGCACGTCGTCCGGGCACCGTTCGCCGAACGACTCGAGGCGCTCGGCACGGTCATCGCGAACGAATCGGTCGACATCACGCCGAACCGCGCCGACCACGTGACCGCGATCCACTTCGAGGACGGGCAGCGAGTCGAGCGCGACCAGGTCCTGTTCGAGATGAACACGGCCGAGGAGCGGGCGGAGCTCGCCGCCGCGGTGGCGAACCTCGAGGACGCGGAGCGCAATCTGAAGCGCGCAACCGATCTGCACGCCGAGGAACTCGTCAGCGACAGCGAGTTCGACGCGGCCAAGACTGCGGTCGCCGCGGCCGAGGCCCGGGTCGAGGCATTGAAGGCCACGATCGCCGACCGCGAGGTCCGCGCCCCGTTCGACGGAGTCCTGGGTCTCCGCCACATCAGCGTCGGCGCCTACGTCCAACCGGCGACCCTCGTGACCACGCTCGACGACCTCTCGGTCGTCAAGCTCGACTTCACGATCCCCGAGACGTGGCTGCCGGCGGTGCGTTCGGGCATGGCGATACTCGCGCGCAGCGACGCGTGGCCGAACGACGAATTCCGGGGTCGTGTCGAGACGCTCGACACGCGACTCGACCCGAGCACGCGTTCGGTCGTCGTGCGCGCCGAGATGCCCAACCCGGACACCAAACTGCGGCCCGGCATGTTGCTCAAGGTCGCGGTCGATCGCGGTGAGGAGCCGGTGTTGCAGATCCCCGAAGCGGCGGTCGTCCCGGTCGGGTCGGAGCAGTTCGTGTGGAGCATCGGCGAAGGCGATGTCGCGCACCGGGTCGAGGTCGAGCTGGGCCGCCGCCGACCGGGGCGGGTCGAGGTCCGGGGAGGCCTGGAGCAAGGGCAGCGGGTCGTGGTCGAGGGCATCGTCCGGGTTCGCGACGGCGAAGCCGTCGCGGTCGTCGCAACGCGCGAAGTCGAGGGCGACTGAGCATGTTGCTCTCCGACCTGTCGGTACGCCGGCCGGTGTTCGCGACGGTGCTGTCGCTCGTCGTCGTCGTGCTCGGCATCGTCGGCTACTCGCGCCTCGGGGTGCGGGAGTTCCCGGACATCGATCCGCCGACGGTCAGCATCGACACGTCCTATCCGGGCGCGGCGGCCGCCGTGGTCGAGACGCGCGTCACGCAGATCCTCGAGGACGCGGTCAGTGGCGTCGAAGGGGTCCGAACGATCTCGTCGGAGACCAGTGACGGCGCCTCGCAGATCACGATCGAGTTCCTGCTGAGCCGGGACATCGAGGGCGCGGCCAACGACGTTCGCGATCGCGTGTCGCGGGTGCTTAACCAACTCCCCGAGGAGGTCGATCCGCCGCAGATCGCGAAGGTCGATTCGAACAGCGACACGATCTTCTGGCTCAACCTGGCGAGCCCGGTGCGGGACTCGGGCGAGCTCACGGACTACGCCGAGCGATACCTGATCGACCAGCTGTCGACGGTCCCGGGGGTCGCGCAGGTTCGACTCGGTGGCGGCAGTCGCTACGCGATGCGCGTGTGGTTGGACCGCCAGGCGCTCGCCGC
This sequence comes from Planctomycetota bacterium, assembly GCA_020425915.1. Classification (GTDB taxonomy): domain Bacteria; phylum Planctomycetota; class UBA1135; order UBA1135; family UBA2386; genus JAGQQZ01. Next base: position 9,888 of record JAGQQZ010000320.1, read on the forward strand.
GACCGGCCTCACGGCGGGCGACGTCGAGCGCGCGCTGCGCGCCGAGAACGTCGAGCTGCCGGCGGGCAGGGTCGAGTCGGAGCAGCGCGAGTTCACGGTGCGCGTCGAGCGCGCGTACCGCACGGCCGCGGACTTCGAGCGACTCGCGATCGGTCGCGGACCCGACGGCTACATCGTCCGGCTCCGAGACGTCGCGCGTGTCGATCGCGGGCCGTCGGACGACCGCGTGTCGTTCCGTCGCAACGGCGAGGACATGGTCGGGCTCGGGATCCTGCGCCAGGCGAAGGCCAACACGGTCGAGGTCGTGCGCGCGGTCAAGCAAAGGGTGGTGCGGATGAACGAGTCGTTGCCGCCCGACATGCAGCTCTACCCGAGCTACGACAGTTCGATCTACATCGACGAGGCGATCGATCAGGTGTGGTGGACGCTGTTGATGACCGCCGGCGTCGTCGTGCTGGTGATCTTCGCGTTCCTCGGCAGCGTGCGGGCCACGTTGGTCCCGGCCGTGACCGTGCCGGTTTCGTTGGTCGGCACGTTCTTCGTGCTCTACCTGCTCGGGTTCTCGATCAACCTGCTGACGTTGTTGGCGCTCGTGCTCGCGATCGGTCTCGTCGTCGACGACTCGATCGTCGTGCTCGAGAACATCGCGCGGCGGGTGCGCGATGGCGAGGCGCCGCTGCGGGCCGCGTTCCTCGGCAGTCGACAGGTCGGCTTCGCGGTCGTCGCGACGACCGTCGTGCTGGTCGCGGTGTTCGTTCCGATCTCGTTGTTGCAGGGGAACACCGGCCGGCTGTTCTCCGAGTTCGCGCTCGCGCTCGCGGGAGCCGTCGTGCTGTCGACGATCGTCGCGCTGACGCTCTCGCCGGCGATGTGCGCCGCGATGCTGCGATCCGGTGCGCCGACCACGATCAGTCGATGGATCGACGCGGGGTTCCGGCCCATGCAGAGAGCCTATCGATGGTTGCTCGAAGGCGTCGTGCGACAGCCGTTCGCGGCGCTGCTCGTCATCGGTGGACTGTCGGCCGCGATCGCCGGCCTCTACCGGGTGTTGCCGGCCGAGTACACCCCGAGTGAGGACCGCGGCGATTTCCGCGTCTCGGTGCGCGGTCCCGAGGGCGCGTCGTTCACGCAATCGATCGAGATGGCGACGCGTGTCGAAGATGTCCTGCTCGATCTGATCCGATCGGGCGAGGCCGAACGCGTGCTGGTGCGCGTGCCGGGCTCGTTCGGTCGTGGCGGCGACGTCAACTCGGCGTTCGGCACCGTGCTGCTCAAGCTCTGGGGTGAACGCGATCGGACGACCCAGCAGGTCATGGCCGAGGTCGACGAGAAGTTCGAGGCGATGCCGGGCTATCGCGCGTTCTGCATCGCGCGATCGGGCCTGCTGCGCCGCAGCGGGCAGGCGGTGCAGTTCGTGATCACCGGGTCGACGTTCGAGGAACTCGCGCGTTGGCGTGACGTGATCCTGGCACGTGCCGCCGAGAACCCAGGACTCCGCGCCGTCGACCACGACTACAAGGAGACGAAGCCGCAGCTCCAGGTCCTCGTCGACACCGACCGCGCGGCCGACCTCGGCGTCTCGGTGCGCGAGATCGGTAGCACGCTCGAGACGTTGATGGGATTCCGGCGCGTCACGACCTACGTCGACCGCGGCGAGGAGTACGACGTCATGCTCGAGGCGGAGGACAGCGACAAGCGGTCGCCGTCGGATCTCGAGCAGGTGTACGTTCGTTCGGCCGTGACCGGCGAGCTCGTGCCGCTCGCCAATCTGGTGCGGATCACACCGTTCGCCGATTCCTCGACCCGCAACCGCTACGACCGGCTGCGCGCGATCACGATCACGGCGAGCTTGGCCGAGGGTTACACCCTCGGTGAGGCGCTGGAGTTCCTGCGGGGCGTCGTGCGCGACGACCTCGGCAACGCACCGGGGATCGCCTACAAGGAACAGAGTCGTGAGTTCGTCGAAGCATCCGGCGCACTCGTGTTCACGTTCGGGATCTCGCTGCTGCTGGTCTACCTGGTGCTGGCCGCGCAGTTCGAGAGCTTCCTGCACCCGATCGTCATCCTGTTGACCGTGCCACTCGCGGTGTTCGGCGGGCTGTTCGGCATGTGGCTCGCTGGCGAGACGCTCAACATCTACAGCCAGATCGCGCTCGTGATCCTGATCGGACTCGCGACCAAGAACGGGATCCTCATCGTCGAGTTCGCGAACCAGTTGCGGGACGAGGGCCGCGCGATCCTCGACGCGATCGTCGACGCCTCCGAACTCCGGTTGCGTCCGATCCTCATGACCGGGTTCTCGACCGCGTTCGGCGCGATCCCGCTCGTGCTCGCGACCGGCGCCGGCGCCGAGGCGCGCACGGCGATCGGTGTCGTGATCCTCAGTGGCGTCACGCTCGCTACGTTGACGACGCTGTTCGTCGTGCCGTCGATCTACGGGTTCGTCGCTCGGTTCACGGACTCACCGGGCGCGCGCGCCCGTGAACTCGAGACGCAGCTGCAGACGACTTCGTCGGCGGCCGAACCCGTCGTCGGATGAGGGATCTCCGCTACCACGCGCCGAATCGCCGCGCGACGTGGCTGGAGTTGTTCTTCGACCTCGTGTTCGTCGCGGGCATCGGGGTGATCACCCATCACCTCGCGCACGTCCACGACGGTCACCTGGAGGGCCGCGACATCGCCGCGTTCTTCGCCGAGTTCGTTCCGCTGTGGTGGATCTGGGCTTCGCACACGCTGTTCGCCAATCGCTTCGACGACGACGGTCGAGGCCACCGGATCGTCAGCCTGTCGATCATGTTCCTGATGATGGGCATGGCGGCGCTGTTCGGAACCGGACTCGGAGAGCACACGCGAGCATTCGTGGCGATCTACGTCGCGATCCGCGCGATCCTCGCGGGGCTCTACTTCGCCGTGCCGCACGCGGCATCGACCGGGATCTGCGCCCGCTGGATGGCGATCACGATCGTCGTCGGTGCCGGATTCGCCGGCGCTTCCCTGCTGTTCGACCCGGCGATCGGGCGCATCGTGTTCTTCGCCGGCATCGCCTTCGAGATGGTCGCCGCGGTGCTCGTGTCCAATCGATCGGGGACGCTCCCCGTCCATCGAGCCCACCTCGTGGAACGAGTCGGACTGCTCTCGATCATCCTGCTCGGGGAGTCCGTCATCAGCCTCGTCGCGAGCCTCCAAGGCATCGAATGGGACGCCTATCGCATGACGGCCGCGATCTCCGGCTTCGTCATGCTGTGCTCGATCTGGTGGATCTACTTCAACGGGTTCGACGTCCTCGAACACGTGAAGCGGGATCGGCACGGATTCGTGCTGCTCTACTCACACGTGTTCTTCCTGCTCGGCCTCGGCGTGCTCGCGAACATGATCCGCCACGCCGTCAGCGGGGACCTCGGCGTCTCCGAGTTCCGCTGGCTCGCGATCGCCGGCATGACGCTCTTCTACCTCGGCAAGCAGATCAGCTACTACTGGGTGCTGCCGCCGTACCGCTTCAACATCTTCGTCAACACCGTCGTGTGCATCGGCGTGACGGCGACGAGCACGTTGCTACCCCGAACGGAGTACGCCCTCGTAGGAGCGACCATCGCGATGATCTTCTACGCCTACTCGCACATCCGTTGGACGATGCCGAAGGACGCGAGCGCGTACCTCCGCCCGGCCGACTGACCGCCGCCCGATCCGGCGCGCGGCCGCCGCGCGTGAGGATGCGCGCTCCCTCTCCTCTCGCCTTCGAGCCGAGCGCTCGCGAGCCGAGCGCACCCGCGACGACGAACCGGCGACTCGGTCAGTTCCCCTGAACGAGTCGCTCCAGCCCAGCCGCGAGGTCCGCCAGCTCCGTACACGCACCCTGCGTTTCCGTAGCACCTTCCGAAGTGCTCTGCGCAGCCTGCGCCACGATCGCCACGTTGCTCGCGATCTGACCGCTGCCTTCCGCGGCCTCGTTGATGTTCCGGCTGATCTCGTTCGTCGTCGCGGTCTGTTCCTCGACGGCGCTCGCGATCGTCGCCTGGATGTCGTTGATCTGCTCGATGATCGTGCTGATTGCACCGATCGCGTCGACGGCACCACCGGTGTCGTTCTGGATCGTCTCGATCTTGCGGCTGATGTCCTCGGTCGCTTCCGCGGTCTGCTTCGCGAGCTCCTTGACCTCGTTCGCGACCACCGCGAAGCCCTTGCCGGCTTCCCCGGCGCGCGCGGCTTCGATCGTCGCGTTGAGCGCGAGCAGGTTCGTCTGCTGCGCGATCGACGTGATGACCTTGATG
>JAGQQZ010000321.1 GCA_020425915.1 Planctomycetota bacterium
CGCGTGTCTCTCGCCCGGTGCCGGACCCGGTGACGCCATGGCGTTCGGCTGGTCGTTCGATCTCGGGTCGCCCGTGATCCGCTCGATCGTGCTGCGCTACACGGGAGAGGCCACGGGCGTGGGACTCGCGTTCGACAACTTCTCGGTGGCCTCGCTGCCGGGACCGCCGGTGGTGTCCGTCGCCGCGGAGGCCGACACCGTGTGCACCGGCGAGGAACTGCAGCTCACGGCGTCGCTCACGGGTGGTCTGGGTCCATACTCGTACCAGTGGCAGGTGCGCCAGGGCGGCGGCGCCTGGTTCGATCTCGGGATTGCGAGCACGGAGTCGGTGGTCGTGACCGGGACGTCCGAGTACCGAGTGCTCGTGACCGACGCGACGTCGACCGTCGTGACCAGTGACGCCGTCCCCGTCGTCGCCACCGACGACGCACTCTGCGACGCCAGCCTCCTGATCTCGTGCAGCGCGAGCTCGAGCGTCGTGCGGTACAGCTTCCGGAGTCGCCTCGTGAAGCCCTTCGTCACACCCGGATCCGGCGGCCTGAACGCGACGTCGGATCTCGTGACCGGCGCCGACGGCTTCGTGTACGTCGTCAGTCAGAACGACGATCGCGTCCGTCGCTACGACGGCCTGACCGGGGCGTTCATCGACGTGTTCGTCGCGGCGGGATCGGGCGGCCTGAACGTGCCGGTCGGCCTCGACTTCGGCCCGGATGGAAGCCTCTACGTCGCCTCGGCCGCCACGAATGCGGTGCTGCGCTACGACGGCGCCACCGGCGCCTTTCTGAACGCGTTCGTCCCGGCCGGTGCCGGCGGCCTCAGCCAGCCGACGGGCATTCGTTTCGGTCCGGGCGGCGACCTCTTCGTGGCGAGCTGGAGCAACGACCGGATCATCCGCTACGACGGCGCCACCGGGGCGCCGATGGGCGACTTCGTCCCCGCCGGAAGCGGCGGACTCGACGCGCCGCGCGGCGTTCGCTTCGGCCCGGACGGCGATCTCTACGTGACCGAGCAGACGAACGATTCCGTCCGCCGGTACGACGGGACGACGGGCGCGTTCCTCGGCGTCTTCGTGAGCGCCGGCAGCGGCGGGCTCGACCGCGCGAACGACATCTTCTTCGGCCTCGATGGCCTCGCGTACGTCGCCAGCTTCAACAACGATCGCGTGCTCCGGTACGACGGAGTCACCGCGACGCCGGCCGGCGAGCTGGACGACGCGCTCCTCTCCGGACCGGCCTGGTTCGCGCAAAGCGCCGGTCCCCGCGCGACGGCGGTCCCCCCGGTCGCGACTTCCGCCGCGTCACTGTTCGTCGAGTCCCCCGCGCCGAACCCGTTCACGACCGAGACCCGCTTCGCGTTCACCCTGGCCCGCGGCGGGCCCGCGCGCGTGACCATCGTGGACGTCACGGGACGACGGGTCGCCACGCTCCGGAACGGACCGACTGCCGCCGGCCGTCACGCCGTGACCTGGAACGGTCGCGACGACGCCGGCAAGTTGCTCGCCGCGGGCATCTACTTCGGCCGCGTGGAGACTCCGGAGCGGGAACAGTGCGTGAAGATCACGCGGATCCGGTAGCGCGTTCGGCCCGATCGCGCGCCAGCGTCCGCTCGATCCGCCGATCGGGGATCAACCACAGTAGTGCCACCGCGACGTAGATCGCCTGTGCGACCCACGGGATTCGCAACGTCGCGAGCAGCGCGAGCACGTACAGGATGGGCGAAGCCTTGCCCTTCCAGTCCGGACCGATCGCGCGCTTGAGGAGTGAGTCCGGTCCCTGGGATCGGATGATGGTGGTCTGCAGGATGAAGTACGCGATCCCCGCCATCAGCAGGATGAATCCGTACAGCGCGAGCGGAGTCGCCGCGAAGTGGTTCTCGCCGAGCCAGCCCGTGGCGAACGGCAAGAGCGACAGCCAGAACAGCAGGTGCAGGTTCGCCCAGAGGATCGAGCCCGTGACGTGCCGGCACGTCTGCAGCATGTGGTGGTGGTTGTTCCAGTAGATCCCGAGGTACACGAAGCTCAGCACGTACCCGAGGAACACGGGCAGCACGGGTCGAATCGACTCCAGCGTGTCGCCGTGCGGCACCTTCATCTCGAGCACCATGATCGTGATGACGATCGCGAGCACGCCGTCGCTGAATGCCTCGAGTCGGTTCTTCTCCATTCGATCCTCCCGCCGGGGGCTGCGCACGTGTCTAGCGCATCGTC
>JAGQQZ010000322.1 GCA_020425915.1 Planctomycetota bacterium
CCTGCTGCGCGCCGCTCGTGATCAGGATCTCGTCGGCACTCGTCGGCGCGTCGCCCGTGTCGGGGCAGGTCGCGAGGTGTTCGCGCAGCGCGCGAGAACCGGACGGGTCACCGTAGGCCAGCAGTTCGTGCCCACGCTCGCGGAGCTCGAGTTCGATCGCCGTGCGAAACTCGTCGATCGGGAAGGTCTCGGGGTCCGGCCGCAGCTCGGCGAAGTCGGCGACGACGTCGACCCCGGACTCGACCAGCGGCTCGGTCGTGTGCAACTCGCGCAGCGCGTCGAGCGCGAACCGCCCGACCGGACCGTCGTGCGTCTCGCGCGCCGCCGACTCGGCGACGACCGTGCCGCGTCCGACGGTCGAGACGACCAAGCCCGAGTCCGCGAGTCGGCGGTAGGCCTGTTGCACGGTCGCGCGGGTGACGTCCGCGTGTTCGGCCACGGTCCGGATCGGCGGGAGGCGGTCCCCCGAGCCGAGCACGCCGTCGCCGATCGCCTCGGCGTAGAACCGAGCGATCTGCGCCACGAGCGAGTCGGGCCCGCCGTTCCGGAGGTCGGGGAGGAGGAGCGTCACGCCCATATCATGTGGTGGACGGAGTGATCGAATCAATCGGGTCAATTTGATCGGAACCACTCCGGGGTCGGGCAGGCAGCTCCGAATCTGCTGATTTCCTCAACAGGCGAGCCAGAAGCGTTCGATATCGCAGCACGGAGGGAGAGCTCTGTAGGGATTCCCCACAGGGCGGAGATCTGTGTCAATCCAGACCATCGTCGCGTGCGCCGGACTCGGCGCGATCCTGACGGCACCTATCGTCCTGCAGGGCGGGAGTGAGCCTCCGCCCTACGTCAGCCGGGGCGAGCCGTTGGCGATCGACGGCTCGGGGATCCGTACGCTGCAGGGCGATCTGTTCCTGCCGGCTGCGCCGGGCGGCGCGGGTCCGGTCGCGATCCCCGCGGAGAGCGTCGAGCGTCCGGTGGTCGAGCCTGCGACGAGTGCGGCGTTCGGGCCGATGGTCGTCCACGCCGACCGGGCGACGATGGCCGTGCTCGGCGACGTCCTCGGCGCGGAACTCGGGATCGAGTGGCAGCGCACCTCCCGGCGCAACGTGATCGAACACGTCATCGCCGGCACCGTGCCGATCGGTCTCGTCAGCGTCGCGCCTTCGCAGACCGAGCGCGAACTCGGTGCGCTTGACGTGCCGCTCGGCGACTTCGAGCCGTGCATCGTCATCGACTGGTCGAACCGGTTCCGACACCTGACGCGTCGCGACGCGCAGAACCTGTTGAGCGGCCGCGCGCGCCAGTGGCCGGGAACGCAAGATCCGGTGCAGCTGTTCGCCCCCGAACAAGGTGAACGAGAGATGCTGCTGGCCGAGCTGCTGATCCCCGGCGACACCTTCACCACCAAGGATCGATGCGAGGATGTCGCGTCGCTGCTCGAATCGGTGCGCGGCGATCGACTCGCGTGCGGTGTCGTGCACCGCGCCGCGGTTCCCGACGGACTCGGCGTGCTCGAGATCGAGGGGTTTCGGCCGCGGTTGACGATCCGGGTCGTGTTCCGCGATCAGCGCGCACCCGAAGTCGAGCGGATGCTCGAGTTCTGGCGATCGGCGCGTGGAATCGAGATCCTCACGGATCGCCTGACGCTGCGTTAGGCCTCGTCACGGGCGTTCGATAGCATGCGGCGCGGAGCGCCGCATGGCCGAGAAGCCCTCACCCCTGATCTACGGCATCGACGACCGCCCCCCGCTGCGCGAGACCGCGTTCCTCGGGCTGCAGCATTACCTGACGATGTTCGGGTCGACGGTGGCGATCCCGTTGATCCTCAGCGAGCCGCTCGGCCTCGCCGACAAGCCGGTCGAACTCGGGCTGCTGATCAGCACGATGTTCTTCGTCAGCGGGATCACGACCCTGCTGCAGACCTCGCTCGGCAATCGACTGCCGCTCGTGCAGGGTGGAACGTTCTCGTTCCTGACCCCCGCCATCACGATCTGCGGCATGGCCGGGATCGCCGACGGCTCGCACGAGGTGAAGCTGCAGCACATCCAGGGCGCGGTCATCGCCGGGGCAGTGTTCGAAGCGCTGCTCGGCTACACCGGACTCGTCGGCAAGCTCCTTCGCTTCGTCGGTCCGATCACGATCGCGCCGACGATCGCGCTGATCGGACTCGCGCTGTTCGAGTTCGGGGCCCCGTTCGCCGGGCAACACTGGGGGATCGGCGGACTGACGATCGGGCTGATCATCCTGTTCAGCCAGTACCTCCGACACGTGCACCGGTTGTTCGAGCTGTTCCCCGTGCTGCTCGGACTGGTCGGTGCCTGGGGTGTGGCGGCGTTGCTGACCTGGCTCGGCGTGTTCGGGCCGGAGCATCCTGCGCACGTGTCGACGGCCAACCTCGAGGCGGCGCCCACGTTCAACGTGCCGCTCCCGTTCCAGTGGGGCTGGCCGAAGTTCGAGACCGCGGCGGCGGTCGGGATGCTCGCCGGCTACCTCGCGTCGATCGTCGAGTCGGTCGGCGACTACTACGCGTGCGCGCGCCTGTCGGGAGCGCCGGTGCCCGATCACCGCACGGTGAACCGAGGGATCGGCATGGAGGGCCTCGGCTGTCTCATCGCCGGGATCTTCGGCACCGGCAACGGCACGACGTCGTACAGCGAGAACATCGGCGCGATCGGGCTCACGCGCGTCGGCAGTCGGCGCGTCGTGCAGGCCGGTGCGATCCTGATGATCGTGCTCGCGACGTTCGGCAAGTTCGGCGGCCTGTTCACGACGATCCCGCAGCCGGTCGTCGGCGGGATGTACTGCACGATGTTCGGGATGATCGCGGCGGTCGGTCTGTCGAGTCTGCAGTTCGTCGACCTCAACTCCGCGCGCAACCTGTTCATCCTCGGGTTCTCGCTGTTCATGGGGCTGTCCGTGCCCGAGTACTTCTCGGTCGAGGCGAACCGACTCGACTTCGGCGCGGACTGGGTCTGGCTGTCCAACATCCTGAACACGATCGGTAGCACCGGCATGGCGGTCGGCGCGTTGCTCGCGCTGTTGCTCGACAACACCGTGCCGGGAACGCGCGAGGAACGCGGGCTTCGGCCGTGATGGGCCACGCGATGCAGTTGGTGAAACGATCGGCGGCCGCGGGTTGGTTGTTGCTGTGCCTGGGATGCCAGTCGGCCGACGCATGGAGTCCTTTGTTCGACGGTGCGTCGCTCGATGGCTGGACGGTGAAGATCCGCGGCCTCCCGCTCGGCGAGGATCCATATCGGACGTTCCGTGTCGAGGACGGCGTGCTTCGTGTCGGCTACGAGAACTACGACGGGCCGTTCGGCGGACGGTTCGGTCACTTGTTCCACGACGCCGAGTTCTCGCACTACCTGCTGCGCGTCGAATATCGATTCGTCGGCGAGCAGGCGGAGGGCGGACCCGGTTGGGCGTGGCGCAACAGCGGCGTGATGATCCACGGTCAGCGGCCGGAGACCATGACCGTCGAACAGGACTTCCCGGTGTCGATCGAAGTGCAACTGCTCGGTGGCGATGGCGAACACGAGCGCACCAACGCGAACCTGTGCACGCCGGGAACGAACGTCGTCATGGACTCGCAGCTCGTGACGCGACACTGCGTCGACTCGAACTCGAAGACGTGTCACGGCGACGACTGGTACACGGTGATCGTCGAAGTCCGCGGCGGGGAGGTCGTGCGGCACTTCGTCGACGGCGAACTCGTGCTCGAGTATCGGGAGCCGCAGCTGGACCCGCGTGATGCGAACGCGCTGGGGCTGATGGTCGGGGAGTCGCTGATTCTCGACCACGGCACGATCTCGTTGCAGTGGGATTCCCAGGGGGTGGGGTTCGGGCGGGTGGATGTGCGGAGGCTCAAGGTTGTGGTGGCGGTGGGGGTGGGGGGATTGCGGTAGCTCGCTCGGCGGCC
>JAGQQZ010000323.1 GCA_020425915.1 Planctomycetota bacterium
ACGATTCTCGGCTTCGACTCACGTTCCGCCCGGCACCGGGACGGCCACTCGGTCCGTTCGCGTGCCGAGTCGAAATCACGACCGACGTTGACGGCGGCGACTACACGCTCATGCTGCCGGTTTCCGGCATCGTGGTGCCGGACATCGAAATCGCCCCGCCGGGCCGTCTCGGGTTCGGCTCGATCGATGTCAGCGACAAGTCCAGCCAGCAAGTGATGGTCACCGATCATGACACCTCGCGACCGGCGGAGTTCTACGTGACCGGCATCGTCGATCGGGACGGCACCGACATGAGCGAGGACTTCTCGGCTCGATTCGACCCCGTGCCGGACGCACCTCGCAGTCGAATGCTGATCCTCGATTACGCTGGAACCCTGGACGTCAACTCGTTCCGAGGTGAGGTCCTCCTCGCGAAGAGCCCTGGCGGTGAGACCGTTCGGACGGTCGAATTCGTGGGCTATCGCCGTAGATGACCTCCCCAATGCGCGCCATTCCGATCACCGTCGCCGCCCTCCTCGTCCTGTTCGCGTCTACCTGTGCTCCGGCGGGCTCGTCGGCGTCGACGCCGCAGGATCCCGCGTTGGCCGAGACCTCACCCCGGGTTCGCTTGCGCCTTTCCGGCCAACTCGAAGGCTACCTGGAGCCTTGCGGGTGTGCGGCGAACCAACTCGGCGGGCTCGCGCGACGTGCGTTCAAGCTCGGCGAGGATCGTGACTACGACCTGCTGATCGAGGGCGGGAACACGATCGCGACGAACACCGATCTCGACGTCGACAAGCTCATGGAGATCCTCCAGGTTCTCGACGACTCGGACCGCCGGTATGACGCGCTCGGCGTCGGACCGAAGGACCTCGAACTGCTCGACGACTCGTTCCTCTACCTGCTCGACGGGCGCGAGTTGACAGCCGTCGCGAGCGACGTGGTCCCGAAGGAGCTCGAAGGCCTCGACTGGCCGCTCCGCCGCTACTACGAGCGCACGGTCGGCTCGATCAAGGTTCGCGTGGCTTCACTCGTCGTCACGGCCCCGGAAGGCTACGAGATCCTGCCGCCGCAGAGGGCTTGGCAGGAATCGATGGAAGGCGCCGCACCCTCGACGCTTCGCATCCTGCTGGCGCACACGACGATGGATGGCGTGCGCAGTCTCGCCAAGCTCTCACCGAAACCAGATCTCCTGGTCGCGATCAACGGGGCGCACCCGCACCCGCCGGACGAACCGACGATCGTCGACGGCGTCCCACTCGTGCACCCCGGAACGAGGGGCCGGCACCTCGTCGACGTCACCCTGACGCGGATGAACGGCGTGCCGAAGATCACCCACTACCACGCGATCCCGCTCACCGGCAGCCGAACGGCCAAGGGTGCGATGGAAGACCCGAACGTCGTACAGTCCCTGATCCAACACCGCTTCCAGGTCAAGGAAGCCGGTCTCCGCGAGTCGATGGCGAATCACTTGCCGACACCGACTCCGGGTGCGACCTACGTCGGCTCGGAGATCTGCGGTGACTGTCACGAGAGCGCGTACGAGGTGTGGCAGAATTCGCGACATGGGCACGCCTGGACGACTCTCGAGGAGGCCGAGGGCGGAACGAAGTACCCATGGCCGATCACGCACTACCCCGATTGCGTGCAGTGCCACGTCGTCGGGTACCAGCAGAAGAGTGGATTCATCAACCCGGAGAAGACGCCCGATCTGAAGCACGTCGGCTGTGAGGAGTGCCACGGCCCGGGCAGCATCCACGTCGACGCAGCATCACCGAGCGCGAAGGACTTCGTCCCGCAAACGATCGACGTCTGCCTGCGTTGTCACACGTACGAGCAGACGCCGACGTTCACGAAGGAGTACGACAAGTACTGGAAGAAGATCGAGCACTTCCTCGACAAGAAGGACGAGGAGAACCCGAAGTAGCTCACGGCACGCGGACGCGCGCGAACTTCCGCTTGCCGGATTGCAGCAAGTAGACGCCGCTCGTCAGGATCGCGCGTTCGTCGGTGACACCCACGCCATCGACCTTGACGCCGCCGCCCTTGATGAGTCGACGTCCATCGCTGTTCGATCCGCAGATCTCGCCTACCGCGAGCGCGCCCGCGAGCAGGATCCCGCCGTCGCGCAACTGATCCGCCGACACTTCGTACTCGGCGATCTCGTCAGGAAGCCCGCCCTCCTGGAACATCCGGTCGAACTCGGCGACCGCGTTCGCAGCGGCTTCGGCGCCGTGGTAGATCTCGGTGATCGAGCGGGCCAGCTCGACCTTGGCGGCGCGCGGATGCCCGGCGACCAGCTCCTCGATGCGCGCGTCGGGCACATCGGTCAGCAGTTCGAAGTAGCTCCGCATTGCCTCGTCAGTGACGCTCATGCACTTCCCGAACATCTCGCGAGGCTCGTCGAGTACGCCGATGTAGTTGCCGAGCGACTTCGACATCTTCTCGGTTCCATCGAGCCCGACGATGATCGGAGTCGTCACGCAGACCTGTGGCTTCTGGCCCTCGCGACGCTGCAGTTCCCGGCCGACCATGAGGTTGAACAGTTGGTCGGTGCCGCCGATCTCCACGTCGGCCTCCAGCTCGACGGAGTCCCACCCCTGCATGAGCGGATACACGAGCTCGTGCACAGAGATCGGCTCGCCGGCCTTGTAGCGCTTCTCGAACGAGTCGCGTTCGAGGATCCGCGCCACCGTGAAGCTGCCGGTCAACTGCACGCAGTCCATGAACGACTTCGAGTCGAACCACTCGCAGTTCTCGCGCTCCTCGGCTGTCGAGATGTCGAGTACCCGCCCGACCTGCAGCTTGTAGGTCTGCTTGTTGGCCTCGACGGCTTCGCGCGTCAACTGGGGACGCGTCTTGTTCTTCCCGGTCGGGTCACCGAGCATCGCAGTACTCGTGCCCCAGAGCACGATCGCCGTGTGGCCGAGCCGCTGGAAGTCGCGCAGCTTCCTCAACACGACGGTGTGGCCGAGGTGGATGTCCGGCGACGACGGGTCGATGCCCAGCTTCACGCGTAGCGGCTTGCCGCTCGCGCGGCTCTGCTCGAGCCTCGCGACGAGATCTCGCTCATCGACGAGGTCGACGACGCCTCGACGGATGACGCGGAGCTGCTCTTCGATCGGGGGAAAGTCCATGCGCCCCCGATGTTCCGCCCCGGCCCGGACGGCCGCCAGCGAGAATTAGCGGGACTCTCCGACCGCAGTCGCCTGCTCGGTCCACCAGCGCAGCCAGCCGCGTCGGTCGTCGACCGAGATTTCCGCTCCCGTCAGCTCACGCAGAGCCGCCATGCATGCACGGGCGCGCACCGTGTCGCCGATCCGCACCTCGCGGATCAAGATCTCACAGGCCGCATGACGCTGGTCGACGGGCATCGCACGGACCGCGAGGAACACGTTCTCCAGGTGCTTCGGATCCGGGCTGCGCAAGGCGTTTCGCAGGGTCTTCATCGGCTCCGCGTTGACGATCTCGATGCCCTTCGGGAACAACTCGAACTCACGCCTGGCCAACTCGATCCGCTGACAAGGCAATCGTTCGCCCTCCAGCCGGACCCGGCCTGGAAGCAACGCAGCATCGATACGGACCCGGCGCAGGATGCCCTGCGGAGGAACGGCATCGAGATCGAACGGCACATTGAGCTGCTCGAGCCCCACGACGACTTCGTGGGATAGCCCCACGAGTGCGCTGAAGCTGCGCTCCACGCTGCCACCGAAGCAGTCCACGTCCTCGAGTCGAACCCGTACCTGGAACGACGCCCGATCGCTGGAGCCCTCGCCACCGATCACGACATCGCTCTGGTCCAGGATCGGACACCGGATCTCCAGCGGCACGAGTTCGCCGAGAGCAGGTCGGAGGTCGCCGCGCAGTTCGACGATGGCCCGACGCGCGAACTCGCGCTCGAAGGTCAGCACGCGGGCGATGCGACGGAACCGCGCGATCTGTTCTCGCACGGCTTCCGGCGCCGCGCTGCGATCGTGCTGCGCACAGAGTTCGATGAGTCGCTCTGGGTCGCGCTCGAGAACGGCATCGTGCATGAGCAGCAACGCACTCTCGTAGTACTGCGTGACGGGGTCCTCGGGTCGGTACCCATCGGGTCCACGTAGCGGGATGACGACCGGGAGGCCCGCGGGCATCCCGGCATCATCCGGCTCGATCTCGGTCGTGACACACCCGGCCGCCGCGACGCACGCGGCGAGCACGACGGACCGGGTGCGCGCGATCACGATTCGCCGTCGCCCTCCGGCTTCGGCGCGTCCTCGCTCGAGGCCGCCTCGGCTTCGCGCTTGCTGACGCGCTCGCCGAGGTCCTTGAGCTGACCCGCCAGCGCACTGAACGGCGCCGCTTCGGGCTCGCGCATCGTCGAGGCTGCGTCGGTGGCCGAGTCCTGCTCGCCGTCGAAGTGGGTCTGGATCAGCGTAAGACCGATCTTTCGCTCGTCGGGGTCGATCTTGATGATCCGCACCTCGACGCGCTGGCCCGACTTGACGACTTCCTCGGGGTTCTCGACCTTGTGGTCGGCGAGCTCCGAGACGTGCAGCAGGCCCTCGAGACCGCTCTCGAGTTCGACGAAGACACCGAAGTTCGTGATCTTCGTGACCACGCCCGGAACGCTGTCGCCAATGTGGTAGCGAGCCGGGATGTCGGTCGCCCACGGGTCGGCCTGCAGCTGCTTGAGGCCGAGCGCGATGCGCTTCTTGTCCTGGTCCACGGAGAGGACGACGCACTCGACTTCCTCACCCTTCTTCACGACCTCGGACGGGTGCGTGATCTTCTTGGTCCACGACATGTCGGTGATGTGCAGCAGGCCGTCGATACCTTCCTGCAGCTCGATGAACGCACCGTAGTTGGTGAGGTTGCGGACTCGACCGCGGATGATCGTGCCCGGCGGATAGTTGTCGGACACCATGTCCCACGGATTCACCGCGGTCTGCTTCATGCCGAGGCTGATCTCCTGCTTCTCGGTGTTGATCTCGAGAACCACGACCTCGACCTTGTCGCCGACCTGGACGACCTCGCTCGGATGGTTGACGCGCTTGGTCCAGGACATCTCGGAGATGTGCACGAGACCCTCGACGCCGTCCTCCAGCTTGACGAACGCACCGTACGACATGAGGTTGACGACCTCGCCCGTGACGCGCGAGCCCACCGGGTACTTGGTGTCGATCGACTCCCACGGCGAAGCCTGCTTCTGCTTCATGCCGAGCGCGATCCGCTCACGGTCGCGATCGATCTTGAGCACCTTGACCTCGACCTCGTCATCGATCGCCACCATCTCCGACGGATGGTTGATACGACCCCACGACATGTCGGTGATGTGCAGCAGACCGTCGAGGCCTCCGAGGTCGACGAACACACCGAAGTCGGCGATGTTCTTGACCACGCCTTTGCGGACCTGGCCTTCCTCGATCTCCGACAGGAGCTGCTTCTTCAGCGTCTCGCGCTCTTCCTCGATGAGCTTGCGGCGCGAGATGACGATGTTCATCCGATCCTCGTCGATCTTGATGATCCGCGCCTTGATCTCCTTGCCGATCCAGTCACCGATGTCGCCGGTGCGACGGATGTTGACCTGGGACGCCGGGAGGAAGACCGGCACGCCGATGTCGACGAGCAGACCGCCCTTGATCTTCCGCTGGGCGATGCCTTCGACGACGTCGCCTTCCTTGTGGGTCTCGATGACCTGTTCCCAACCGCGAATGCGGTCCGCCTTGCGCTTGCTCAGCGAGATGTAGCCTTCTTCGTCGTAGATGGCTTCGACCAGGGTCTCGATCTCGGCGCCGGGCTTGACGGCGTCCGGGTCATCGAATTCGTCGAGTGGGATGCGCCCCTCGGACTTGTAGCGCACATCGACGACGACCGTTCCGTCGTCGAGAACGCGCAGGACCTTGCCCTTGACGATCTGGTGAGGGGTGATGTCGCCAACCGTACTGTCGAGCGCCTCGTCGAACTCGGACAGGTCGACGGCCCCCATGGCCTCACCTGTGAGTTGATCGAGCTGGTCGAGGTCGATGGCGAATTTCTTAACGAGCTGTTTGCCGTGCATCGGCGAATGAAAGGGGTTTCGAAAACAGAAGAGGACAACGAACCAAGTGAACCGTGCGCACCGTCATGAACCGTTTCACACGGTGCGACGCGACTCACTGGCCGCGGCCGGACCATCCGTGCCGCGGAGTGAATCCGACGCCGCCGCCCCGGGGGCTGCGTCGTCGGAGGAATCCGTTCTTTCGGTTACCAGAGGTGCGACCGGGACATCGGCGAGTTCGTCGACTCGATGTCGCAACCACTCCATTCCGCCGTTGGCCCGGAAGTCGCGGACCGCAATCGGCTGGCCGACCCATGCCTCGCAACGAACCGGGCGAGGAATGATCGCACCCCGCGGGAAGGCACGGCGCGGGCCGCGCAAGCCGATCGGGACGATGACCGCATCCTTCGCACGGCGAAGGATGAGTTCCACGCCGCGCCGGAAATCGCCGACCCGGCCGTCCGTCGATCGCGTGCCCTCGGGGAAGACGATCAACAAGCCACCGTTCTCGACGCAGTCGATCGCCGTCTGCATCGATCCGCGCGACGGGTTGTCGCGCTCGATGAAGATCACGCCGAGCTTCTCGAGGAACCAATGTCCCAGGCGGAACTTGCCCAGGCTCGCGCGGGCCAGGAACCACTTGCGACGCCGGATCAGCGCGCCGAGGATCGGCGGGTCGAGGTGACTCGTGTGATTCGCGACGACGATCGTCGCTCCCTCGCGCGGGATTCGATCGAGCCCGAACGCACGCAGGCGGAACCACACGATCGAGAACAGGCGCATGGCCGTTTGGGCCAGCCATTGGATCAGTGGGTTCACGTCCGCTCGCGCTCGACGATGCGAGCCAGATGCTCGATCACCTCGTCGACTCCCATACTAGTGGTGTCGATTCGGGTCGCCCCCTCGGCGCACGTCAGCGGTGCGTCGGGACGGGTGCTGTCGAGTCGATCGCGAACCAGGATCTCCTCGAGCACGTCGTCCTGGCTGACTTCCCTGCCCTGAGCGAGGAAGTCGGCCTGGCGACGTCGCGCGCGCTCGCTCGGAGCCGCGTCGAGATAGAACTTCCAATTCGCCGCCGGGAACACGACGGAACCCATGTCCCGTCCTTCCGCGACGAGCAGCCCGTGTTCGGCCATCGCGCGCTGGAGCTCTCGCATCCGCTTGCGGACGACGCTCAGCGCCGAGACCGCCGACACACGACGCTCTACTTCGTGCGAACGGAGGTGACTCGAGACGTCGCGCCCCGAGACCGTGACGCGGCCTTCCGCATCGAGCGCGATGTCGAGCGCACCGAGCAACGGTGCGACCGACGATCCGTCCGCGAAATCACACGCATCGCGCTGCAGCAGATACCAAGTCACGGCGCGATACATCGCACCGGTGTCGAGGTACGGACAGCCCAGCCGACGGGCCAGCCCTCGAGCGACCGTGCTCTTGCCGGCGCCCGAAGGACCGTCGATCGCGACGACGTCGCGCAGGGTTTCGATGGACACGGGCTCGGAAATCGTCAAGTCGGCTGTCGGATGGGTCACGACCCTCTGGAAAACCGTTGTTGAGAAAGAGCGCCACCGTGCCGAGCGCGGCCTGCCCGTCGCAGACATCGACGCTGGGCGCGACCCATCGAGCGGAACTTCGACAGGTCGTGAGGTACTCTGAACTCGAACGGTCGAAAATCGCGCAACCGGGCCCTGGAGGACCAGGATCCACGCTGGAACAGGGGCGGGGAGTCTAGCCATCCAGCGACGAACGAGCAACGCTGCAGGGGCCCGAACGAGGCGAATCTGCCGGATCGTGTCAGTCGGGGAAGTCCATCGGCGGGTAGTCGGCGACCGCATCCCCCGCCGCGGTCCGGAACGCCAGCCGGTCGGCGCTCGCCTCGAGCAGGACGCCGGCCTCGTCGAAGGCCGGCAGAACGCAGTATTCCGCCCCCTCGAACCGTCCTCGCGCCGG
>JAGQQZ010000324.1 GCA_020425915.1 Planctomycetota bacterium
AGGGAGTCGTCAACCATGGGGACGACGAATGTAGCCGCCGCGCCGGCCCGCGGCATAGACCGGGCTACCAGGTTCCGATGATGTTCTCGCCCGAGTTCGAGAGCGTGATCATGCGGCTGCTGGACGCGTCGAGGACGATGTACTGGCTGAACACGTGGACGCCGAGCAGACCCGTTCCCGAGCCGAACTGGACGTTGACGAACGCCGTGCCGGCACCGTCGCTCCCGGTGCCGACGGTCATGCGCGGTGCCAGATGGATCTGGCAGCCGGTCCCGCCGAACTGCGACAGGTCGAGCGGCAACGGCAGGCCGGCCCAGATCGAGTCGCTGAACCCGAGCATCAGGATCACCGGCGCGTTCGGTGCCAGGCCTTCGCATCGCATCGACGCCGCGTGCCCGAGTTCGATGTCGCCGACCGTCGTGTGGCGCGCCACGTCGTGGACCGGGAGTTCGGCGCAGAGCGCACGGATTCCGACGCGGTCGAAGAACCAGCCGTCCCAAGCGGGATCACCACAGCGATCGCGCCAGAACACGCGCACGGTCTCCGCGGCGCGGCCGGGGCGGAGTTCGATCTGCGACTTGCTCCACCCGGCGATCCCGAGGAAGAACCTCTCGTTCGGCGCGAGCGTCACCGGAGCGAACGTCGTGCGGCACCATCGCTCGACGTCGTTCGTCGGCATCGACGCGAAGCGAACGGGGCCGGTAGCCGGCTGTCCGGTGCCGTCGTCGAGGTGCACCGTGGTCGTCAATGCCGTGTCGCCGAGACTCCGCACGAGCAGTTCGAAGCCGGTGAGGGTCATTCCCGTCGGTGGCGCGACGAGTTCGATCGCGTTCGCGTAGCGGTTCGAGAACGGCACGCCGTCGATCGCCCGGAACAGGTCGGTTCCGGTCGCCTGCACGTTCGCGCCGACGCACACGCCGTCGCCGTTCACGACGGGTCCACCGCAGCCTGCGCCGTGGACGCGGAAACTGCCACGGAACGGGTCCAGCGACGGCAACGACGCGATCGCGATCGCGAACTCCTGTTGGGGGCCGGCGATCGAGATCGCCGTGACCTCGGCTACGGCGGTCCCGCTCGGAGCGCCCGAGAAACGAACGAGTTCGTACGGGTTGCGGGGCAGGTTCGACGTCGCGAGCGTTTGGTTCGTCGCACTGTCGGCGATCCGGAGTGAGAGGTCCGACCACGCGGTCGTCGTCGTGACGTCGCGCAGCCAGGCGACGGCGACCCCCAATTCCTCGCCGGGTGGCGCCGCGAACGAGAACGACCGCGTCGCGCCGGCTTGGATCGTGTCGGTCGCGTGCTTCGCGGCGTCCGTCGCGGTCAGCAGCGCGCGGTCCTGACGCATCAGGCCGACTCCGAACGCGTTGCGGTCGAGCCCCGGATTCTCGTCCGCGAGATCCAGCGCCGATGCCAGCAGGATCGCTTTCGCCTCGTCCACGCGCAGTGCGGGGACCGCCGAACGAACGGCCATCGCCGCGCCCGCGACTCGCGGTGCGGCACTCGAGGTCAGCCCGAACAGGTCGTCGACACCCTCGCAGTCCTGGATCGGCGTCCTACCCCATGCGATCGCCGCGATGTCGGGGTAGGTGCGCGTCGGATCGCCAACCACCGGGCCACGCGAGGAGAACTCGTAGACGCGGTGTTCGTCCTCGTTGACCGCGGCGACCGCGAGTCCATTGACCGCGCTCTGTCCGCCCGTCTGCGGCGCGCTGCCGTCGTTGCCGGCGGAAACGCAGATCAGGATGTCGGCGGTCCAGGCGGCTGCGTCGAGGGCCTGCTGGACCGTGTGGAGCGGGTCCTGCTCCCCGCCGAACGAGTTGTTCGCGACGACGATGTCGTAGGTGGCCTTGTCGACGACCATCTGTTGCCACGCGGTGGTCATCGTCGAGTACAGCGCGAACACGCCGCCCGTGGGGCCGATCGAATCGGCGATCCCGTAGCTCGCGATCCGTGCTCCTGGAGCGTGGCCATCGGTCGCCGTGGCCGTGCCCCAGGCCGCTCCGGCCGCGATCGCGGCGGCTCTTGTGCCGTGGCCGTGGGCGTCGTCTGCCGGCAGCGCCCCGAACGCCTGGTTCAGCACGATTCGACTCCCGGCGAGCCCGCCGGGGGTGACCGTGGTCGGGTCGCCGTCGCGGAAGAACGCGCGGTGTGGTCGGCCGGTGCCATCCATGTCCGAGTCGATGCCCGAGTCCATGATCGCGATGACCGTGTTCGCCGGCGAACTGCCGTCCCAACCCATCGAGAACCCGGAGATTGCGCCGTGGTTGAAGTGGTCGAGCGCCCGTCCAGAGTGCGCCGCGACCAGCAGGTCACGTTCGACGCGAACCACCGACGGGTGCTGGGACAGTTCCTGGATCCCGGCCTCGCTCGCCTCGACGTGGCACGCGTCGACGAGCCACCAGTGCCGAAGCACCTTTCCGCCGACCGAATCCACGAGTCGCGAGAACTCCGCGTGGTCCCGACGGATTCGCCTCTCGAAGCTGGCGACGAGTCCGAGCGCCTCGTCGGACCGATGGTCGATGAGAGCCTGGCGCAGCTTCCTGAGGTCGAAGCTACGCGACTCGAGCTGCACCAGCCAACGCTTCGGACCAGCCGGCTCGACGGTTTGCGAAGTCGCCTCGGGAGCGATCATGACCAACGCCGAGAGAATCCAAGAGGCGAGCCAGGCATGGCGACGCCCCGGATCACGGTGCGGATCGGGTCGGGCGGACATCGGCGGGAGGGAAGGGAACGGGCGGGGATCGGAGAATCGTACGACGAGGTCCGCCTTCGTGCGGGGAACGGTCCGACGGAGCCGTACGGGCCCATGATAACGGGCGATCCCGGGTCGTCGAGCGCCCCGTGGTCTGGCTCAGGACGCGGGATTTCCGCGCATCGCCGCTCCGTCCTGCTCAGCGAAGCCGCGAGAGTGCGGGCGAGCAGGAGAGAAAAACCGCCGAGGGAACGCCACTCGGGAAAAGGGGAAGAAGGAGAAGGAGAGTCACGCTTGGCGTTTTATGCGAGCACACCATCGCAACCCCGGCAGTGGTGTCAGCATAACTCGGGCTGACCGTCGGATCCCGGTTGCATTGGTGTTTTCCTTTGCTCGACCTTCACATCTGCGCGGACCCTCGATGCGAGCGACGCACCAAGCTCAGTCCTGGACGACGACACGTCGGAGTTCGGTCCAGGATCCGATCGGTCCTCGGTCGTCCTGACTTTCCACATCCGTCGCCATCACGAGGCCCTGTACGAAGAAGTCTTCTCGTCCGGAAGGGCGCGGAATCCGGGCTCTCCAGCTGCCTTCCGCATCGGCCAGCCCGGCTGCCGCCGGCTGTGGAAAGCTCGGTGGAAACTGTGGAAAGCCGTTCGGTCGATCTGCGCCACCGAGTTCGAAGAGGCCGAACAGGGTCGGGATGGGGTCGTCGATACGGTTCGGCGTCAGGTACACGCCGCAGCCGCGGCCGGGGATTCCATGCACGACCACCTCGACGTCGGGATCGTCACGGTGGATTGGCCCGACCTCCAGTCGCGGGGCTTCGACCTCGATCGAGCCGAGTCGCGCCGGACCTTCCGGCGTCATCAAGACGAGGTCCTTCGAGCCGGGCAGGATCGTCGGCGGGACCGTGATCCGGAGCGTGTTCGCCGCCGGGGCTGCGACGCGCGGTGCCCAGACGTCGCCGACCCAGACACGCGGCAGCGGGCCGAGGGTGCCGATCGCGGCGCCGCGAAGCTCCAGCGTGCTCTCGAGCAGCGCTGGGATCTTCCGCGGCTCGATGGAGTCGATCGACGGCCTGACCCGCGGCGCGGGTCGGGCGGCCAGCCGGGCGAGCTTCGGGTGGGGGGCGTCGTCGATCGCTGCCAACACGCCGTCGGCGATCAGCGAGTGGCCGAACGGCGAGGGGTGAGCGCCGTCGACGAACATCGGCGAGGCGTCGTCGGGCAGATCGGTCCAGGCCGGGCCGACCTCGCGCTCGCAGGCGGCGAAGATCGCGGGGCCGTCGACGACGCGCAGGCCGCGCGATGCACCGAGACGTCGCACGGCGTCCTGATACTCGGTGCACATCGGCCAGTCCCGTCGCGTATCGGCGCGAACGGGCGGGACGACCAGGATCACCTCACCGCTGCGCTGAGCGAGTTCGGTCAGTCGCGCGAGGTTCTGCTCGAAGTCGGCGAGCGGCACGCGCCGCGTCGCGCTCGAGTTCGTGTTCGCGAGTGCCCTGCGGAACGCTTCGAGCAGGTTCGACCAACTCCGCACGCGCAATCGGTCCGCGATCTCCCGGTCCGTCAGGCCGGCGGTCGGGGGGTCCTCGGGTTCGCGCCCGATCTTCGGCTGGTAGTCGTTCCACGCGCCGCAGTAGATGACGGTGAGGTCGGGCCGGAGCGGTGTGACCTCCTGCTCGTAGAGCGCGGCGGTCTGGTGCGAGGTGAACGCCGGAGTCGCGCCGAGCACCGATTGGACATCGGCGTGCGGGAGTCGCGCGCGGATCGCGGACTCGAGACGGACGCCGTACGTCTGCTCGTACGTGACACCGATGCCGAACGTGCAAGAGTCGCCGGCGCACGCGATGCGGAACGTCGACTCGTCGGTCGGTCCGCGCAGCTCAGGTCCACGCAGCCCGTTCGCGTTGACGTACCAGTGACCGACGTCGCCCGCCAGTCGCCAGAAACAGGCTGTGTCCGGACGAAGTCCGAGCGCCGCGTTGTCCTCGGTCACGAACGTCGGAGCCTCGGCCGGGGCCGGCAGGCCGAGGACGCGGAGCGCGACCTCGGCGAGCAGGACGGTCATGGCGATCGTACCGATCGACAGCAGCCACCGTGATCGCATGCGTTGCCGGCCGCCGAACCTGGTCAGACGCGACCTGCGCGCATCGCGATCGGCCAGACGACGACGCGCGCCTCGGTGCCCCACGCGGTCTCGAGGTCGCGGGCGACGCGCTCGATCGGATCCTCGCCCGTCGCCGAGCGATATCGGATCACCGCCGACCAGGTGCGGAGGTACTCGCAGACCTGTTCGAACGTCCACTCGTGGCGCATCTCGAAAGCCGGCGCCGCGATGGTTTCGAACGGCATCGGGAGGTGACGGTACTGGGTTTCGATGTGGCGCCGGCGCTCGGGCCAGTACTCGCCGAGGATGCGGCCGTAGAGACGATCGATGACGGCGTTCACCTGCGTGTCGACTTGGAACAGCGAGTAGCACCAGGCGGCGAACAGCGCGCCGGGCTTCGCCACGCGTCGCACTTCGGCGTAGTAGCCGTCGAGATCGAACCAGTGTGCTGCCTGGGCGCACGCGCACAGATCGACCGAGCCGTCCTCGATCGGGACCTGCTCGGCGAGTGCCTGCACGTATTCGACGCGCGGGTGCGGCGTCGCGGAGGCGAGTTGGTCTGCGCTCCCCTCGGTCGCGATCACGCGATCGAAGTTTTCGGCGAGTCGTACCGCGGCTTGGCCGTTACCGGTCGCGCAGTCCCACGCGACGTCGGTCGAAGGAGAGGAGTCGGCAAGCCAGGAGAACAGCTCGGCAGGGTAGGCGGGACGGGATCGGGCGTAGTCGGCCGCATGGCCGGAGAAATGGTCCGCGAACGTCGCTGTCGTCATGTGGGCGTGATGATACCCGCAGTCGCTCGCGCCTGCAGCCACAGCCAACCGAGTTGGACGCTTCCGGCGGCGGCGAGCACGAGGAGCGCCGCGTGGATGCCCGCGTGTGGCCACCACGTCGTCGCCAGCACGAACAAGAGGCACGCCGTGGCGACGTACAGCACGACCGCCTCGGTGATCGCCCGGGTCCGCCGGGTGGCTACGAGGCGGCCCTGGCAATGGTTCTGCAACGTCGCCAACAAGGGCATCATCGCACCGAGCGGGAGCGCGGCCCGCGCCAGCAACGCCAGCGGCGGTGGCAGGGCCAGTGCGTGTTCGAACCAGACCGACGCGAGCGGCGTGCACGCGAACACGACGAAAATGGCCGTGGCCGAGAGGCCGAGGATCGTCGCGAATCGCCGGAGGGCGCGGGCCCCGTCCTCGGTGTGGAGCAGCGACACCGTGACCTCCTGGAACGCGAACCCCAGCGCCCGGAACAGGAACACGAAGCCGTACACGGCACTCCAAGATGCGCTCGATCGCAATGCGTCCGGCATCCGCCACAGCGCGGCCGCCGTGATCGGTTGCAACGCCAGCGTCATCAGCGGCGTCAGCGCGAGGGGGACGTAGAACGCGAGGAACCCGCGAGCGGTCAGCGGTTCGTGCTCCGAACCCGACGAGGGAACGTCCTCGCGCAGGACCCGCCGGGTCGCCCAGGACGCGAACACTGCCTCGGCGATCACGCCGGTCGCGATCGCCGAGGCGCCGACGACGACGCCGTGGATCGCGCCGTGCGCCACGCCCACCAACAACACACCGCTGACGCTGACGAGCCGGACGATCGTCCCGACGACGACGGCGCGCGGTCGACCGTAGCGGATCAGGACGCCTTGCTGGAACCGGCGGAATGCGATCGCGCCGCTCCACGGCAGCATGATCCGCAGACCGAGTCGACCGGGCTCCAACGCGGCTTCGCTGACGTCGATCAGATCCCGGGCGATCCAGTCATAGATCGGCGTGAACGCGACGATCGCGTGCACGAGGGTCAACGCCAACCCGGCCGTGATCGTGAACCGGCGGAGTTGGTCGTAGCTCCGGCGATCGCGAACCAGGGCCGTCGATGCCGCGAGCAACATCACGATCGGTCCTTCGACGACCATCGAGATCGGATAGACGAGGGAATTGAACGCGGCGAGGTTGGTCTCGGCGTCCGGCAGCCGTGAAGCCGCGGCGACGAACGCCGGCATCTCCAGGCCCATCAGCAGCCAGCTCCCGGCGAGCGGCCACCAGACCGAGAGTACGCGTCGGGTCGTCGTGGGGCCCTGCCAGTGCACGCGCGCATCCTCCGGCGGTGATACGTGGGTTCCCACCTGAATCTCGATTCCGCGCGGGCGGACGGTACGATTCGTCGCGGGTGGTTCCCTGATACGTAGAGGTCCTGGGAGGGACGCGATCGCGACGATTCGAACAGCCGAGCAGGAGCTCGCCGAACGCTTCGGGCACACCGGGTTCCGCGCCGGGCAGCGGCGCGCCGTCGAAGCCAGTCTGGCCGGCCGCGACGTCGTCGTCGTGATGCCGACCGGTGCCGGGAAGTCTCTGTGCTATCAACTTCCGGCCGTGCTCGACGAGGGCTACGCGCTCGTCGTCAGTCCGCTGATCGCCCTGATGAAGGACCAGGTCGACGCGTTGGTCGCGCGCGGTGTGGGTGCCGCGACGGTCCACTCGGGTCTCGAGCCGGAGGAGCGTCGCGAGGTCGCACGAATGCTCGAGGCGGGTGAGCTCGACGTGCTGCTGGTCGCGCCGGAGCGGTTCCGCAACGGGCGGTTCGTGGAGTTCCTACAGCGCTGCCGGCCGACTCGGTTCGTCGTCGACGAGGCGCACTGCATCAGCCAGTGGGGACACGACTTCCGTCCCGACTACCGGCGGCTGGGCGAGGCCCTCGAGGCGCTGGGTCGCCCGCCGGTGACGGCCTTGACCGCGACGGCGACGCCCGAGGTGCGAACCGACATCGTTCGCGCGCTCGATCTCCGCGAGCCGGTCGAGGTGCTGACCGGATTCGATCGCCCGAACCTCGCGTTCGAGGTGCTCGCGGCGCCGCGACGCGTCGACAAGCTCGAGGTAGCGAACCGCGTCGTCGACGAGGTCGAGGGAACCAAGATCGTCTACGCCGCGTCGCGTCGCAGCGCGGAGGAGGTCGCCGACCACTTCTGCCGTCGCGGTCTTCGCGCGGAGATCTACCACGCAGGTCTCGAGGATCATGTGCGTGCCGAGGTCCAAGATCGGTTCATGAACGGCGAGGTCGAGCTGCTGGTCGCGACGAACGCGTTCGGCATGGGCGTCGACAAGTCGGACATCCGACTCGTGATCCACTACGACCTGCCCGGTTCACTCGAGGCGTACTATCAGGAAGCCGGTCGAGCCGGGCGGGACGGTGAGCCTGCGCGCTGTGTCCTGCTGCAGCACGGTGGCGACTACCGACTGCAGAAGTTCTTCCTCGATCAGGCGAACCCGACACCCGCACTGTTCCATCGGTTGTGGCGGACGCTCGTCGGGCTCGCGATGGACGGCGTGGAGTCTTGTCGATTCGACGAGCTCCGCGACCATCTCGACGAGCGCACGGACGGCGCGCTGTGGACCGCGCTCCGAACCCTGCAGACCAACGGCTACGTCGTCCTGGTCGGCAACTCGATCCGTCTCGTCGCCGAGCTGCCCGACCGACTTCCATTGGACTTTGCCGAGTTCGAACAGAAGCGGGCGCGCGACGAACGGCGACTCGGCCGCATGCTGGAGTACTCGCGGCAGCGAACCGGTTGTCGGTTCGACCGGGTACGCGCCTACTTCCTCGGCGAGCCGGGCGAACCGTGTGGTCGGTGCGATCTCTGCACCGCGGGCGACGACGCTCACCGCGAAGTCGACGAGGGCGAGGCCGATTCGGTGTTCGCCGTGCTGCGGACGGTGGCGGCGCTCGACTTCCGATTCGGCGTGGGGCGAACGATCCAGGTGCTCGCCGGCAGCGAGGCACGCGAGGTGCTCGATCGAGGGCTGGACCGGCTGGACGGCTACGGCATCCTGCAAGGTGCGACCGAGAAGGCGATCCGCGAACTCGTGCAGTTCGCCGAGGACTTCGAGTTGCTCGAGCGCCGGCCGTTCCTGCGCCGCGATGGCTCGGAGGGCGGGCTCGTCCTCGGGGTCTCGGCGCTGGGTCGGCGATGTCTCGAGTTCGGGACCCTGCCCGAGTTGCCACCCGTGCCGGTGCCGAAGCGGCGCGCGCCGCGCGTTTCGCGTGCGCCAGGCGCGTCGTCGGGAACGGTCGATCTGGGCGAACTCGACAGCGACCCGGTGTTGGTCGAGCGATTGCGTGCGTTCCGCGCGCGCCTGGCCTGTGGCAAGCCGGCCTACACCGTGTTCTCGAACGAGACGCTGGCGCAGCTGGCGACCGAACGGCCGGCCGACGAGGCGGGGTTCCTGGAGATCAAGGGACTCGGGCCGAAGAAGTGGGAGCGGTTCGGCCCCGACCTGTTGCGCATGCTCGGCGAGTCGTAGACCGGGCCGACGCGGACCGCCCGGCGGTCACATGTTGCGTCGGTACTGACCGCCCACGCGATACAGGCATCGCGAGATCTCGCCGAGCGAGCAGGCCTTGGCAGCATCGAGCAACCGCGCGAAGAGGTTCTCGCCTTCGAGCGCTGCCTTTTCGAGCGCCGCGATCTCGTGTGTCGCCGCCGCGCTGTGCGCGTGGTGGAACGCCTCGAGGTTGTCGATCTGTCGCCGCTTTTCCTCGTCCGACGAGCGCATGACATCCTTCGCCTGCTGGATCGGCGATCCGTCGGGCCCGAGGAACGTGTTGACGCCGATGATCGGGAGTTCGCCAGAAGACTTCTGGCTCTCGTAGAACAGCGACTCCTCCTGGATCTTGCCGCGCTGGTACATCGTCTCCATCGCGCCGAGCACGCCGCCGCGGTCGGAGAGCCGCTCGAACTCGGCGTAGACGGCTTCCTCCACGAGGTCGGTCAGTTCCTCGACGATGAACGCACCCTGCAGCGGGTTCTCGTTCTTCGCCAGGCCCAGTTCGCGATTGATGATCAGCTGGATCGCGACCGCGCGCCGGACCGATTCCTCGGTCGGAGTCGTGATCGCTTCGTCGTACGCGTTGGTGTGCAGGCTCTGGCAGTTGTCGTAGATCGCGTAGAGGGCCTGCAGCGTCGTGCGGATGTCGTTGAAGCTGATCTCCTGCGCGTGCAGCGATCGGCCGGAAGTCTGGATGTGGTACTTGAGCTTCTGGCTGCGCTCGTTGGCGTCGTAGCGCAGCTTGAGCGCCTTGGCCCAGACGCGGCGCGCGACGCGGCCGATCACCGCATACTCGGGGTCGACTCCGTTGGAGAAGAAGAAGCTCAGGTTCGGCGCGAAGTCATCGACCGCGAGTCCGCGCGCGAGGTAGTTCTCGATGTAGGTGAACCCGTTGGCGAGCGTGAACGCCAGCTGCGTGATCGGGTTCGCGCCGGCCTCGGCGATGTGGTAGCCGGAGATGGAGACCGAGTAGAAGTTGCGTACGGAGTTCTCGGTGAAGAACTCCTGGATGTCGCCCATCATCCGCAGCGCGAACTCGGTCGAGAAGATGCAGGTGTTCTGCGCCTGGTCCTCCTTGAGGATGTCGGCCTGCACCGTGCCGCGGACGCGTGACAACGCGTCTGCACGCAGCTTGGCGTAGATCGCCGGCGGGAGCACCTGATCGCCGGTGATGCCGAGCAGCATCAGGCCGAGACCGTTGTGACCGTCGGGCAGGTCACCGTGGTAGGTGGGGCGCGGCACGCCCTTCTCGGCGAAGTGCGCGTCGATCTTGGCCTCGACCTCCTGTTCGAGACCGTTCTCGCGGATGTGGATTTCGCACTCCTGGTCGATCGCCGCGTTCATGAAGTACGCGAGCAGCATCGGGGCCGGGCCGTTGATCGTCATCGAGACCGACGTCTTCGCATCGGTGAGACGGAAACCCGAGTAGAGTTTCTTCGCGTCGTCCAGCGTGCAGATCGATACGCCGGCGTTGCCGACCTTGCCGTAGATGTCCGGTCGCTCGTGCGGATCCTCACCGTACAGCGTCACCGAGTCGAACGCGGTCGACAGGCGTTGGGCGGGTTGTCCCTCGGCGAGGTAGTGGAAGCGGCGGTTCGTACGCTCCGGTCCGCCTTCGCCCGCGAACATGCGCGTCGGGTCCTCGTTGGTCCGCTTGAACGGGAACACGCCCGCGGTGAACGGGAAACGACCCGGCACGTTCTCGCGGAGCATCCAGGAGAGGCGCTCGCCCCACGAATCGAACCGGGGCAGCGAGACCTTGGGGATCCGCAGTCCGGACAGCGATTCGACGTGTTGTTCGACACGGACGGTCTTGTCTCGGACCTGGAACACGTGCTCGTCGGTCGCGTAGCTCGCGACCAGGTCGTCCCAGCCGTCGAGAGCCCGCTTGCATTCCGGCGCGAGTCGATCCTCGAGGGCGTCGAACGCCTTGTCGATGGCATCGCGAGCGAGTTCGTCCTCGACCTCGTCGCGCGCGCCGTCGAGCTGGAACATCCGCTGGGCGAGATCTCGCTGGGAATTCGCCCAGGAGTCGTACTCACGGTTCTTCGCCGCGATCTCCGCCAGGTAGCGCACGCGATCCGGCGGGATCGCATGCTGCTCGTCGGGCAGTCCCTCTCGCTGATGGAGCTCGGTGTGGAAGCGGCCGTCGAACTTGCGGTCGAGCTGCTCGATGATGGCACGGAACAGCCGGTTCATGCCGGGATCGTCGAACTGCGCCGCCATCGTGCCGTAGACCGGCATCTCCTCGGCGGGCATCTCGAACAGGTTCCGGTTGCGCTGGTACTGCTTCTTCACGTCGCGGAGTGCGTCGTGCGCACCACGACGGTCGAACTTGTTCAGCGCGACGATGTCCGCGAAGTCGAGCATGTCGATCTTCTCGAGTTGCGTCGCCGCGCCGTATTCCGGCGTCATGACGTAGAGCGAAGTGTCGACGAACTTGACGATCTCGCTGTCCGACTGACCGATCCCGGAGCTCTCGAGCAGGACCAGGTCGAATCCGGCGCGGCTCAAGACCTCGAGGCAGGGCCCGACCGATGCGGACAGCGCGAAGTGCGCCTGGCGTGTCGCCATCGAACGCATGTAGACGCGTTCATCCGCGATCGAGTTCATCCGGATCCGGTCACCGAGCAGGGCTCCGCCGGTCTTGCGGCGCGTCGGGTCCACCGACAGCACCGCGATCCGTCCGTCGAAGTGGCGCAGGAAGCGGCGGACGAACTCGTCGATCAAGGACGACTTGCCGGCACCACCGGTGCCGGTGATCCCCAGGATCGGAGGCTTTGACTTCGCGGAGCCGAGTTCGTCGAGCAAGGCGTCGACCGTGTCCGGCGCGTTCTCGGCGCGGGTCAGCGCACGACCGATGTGCACGGGGTCGCCACCGAGGACTCGACTCGGATCGATCGCGCTCGGCGGCGCGAAGTCCGACCGGCGCAGCATGTCGTGGATCATGCCTTCGAGACCCATTTCGCGGCCGTCGTCAGGCGAGTAGATCCGCTCGATGCCGTACGCGTGCAGCGCCTCGATCTCTTCGGGGAGGATCACGCCACCGCCGCCGCCGAACAGCCGGATGTGTCCGCAACCCCGCTCGGCGAGCAGGTCGTGCATGAACCGGAAGAACTCGTTGTGGCCGCCCTGGTAGGACGTCACGGCGATCGCCTGTGCGTCCTCCTGCACGGCCGCGTCGACGATCTCCCGCGCCGAACGGTTGTGTCCCAGGTGCACGACCTCGGCCCCGCAGGACTGCGCGATCCGGCGGAAGATGTTGATCGACGCGTCGTGGCCGTCGAACAGGGAGGTCGCGGTGATCAGGCGGACCGGGTGCTTGGTGCGGAACGCGTCGCGGCTCGACGCGGGCTCGATCGATGTGTCGACGTGGCTACTCATCTTCGTGCTCGGAGGTCGATCGTAGCGCGATTCGCGCGGAATCGGGCAAGCAAACGTCGCCGTGCGGTGTCGGCCGCCGGCGCGTTACAGTGGACAGAACATGCATCCGTGCTCGTGGCTCGCCTGGTTCGCGCTCGGTGGCGTCCTCTCCGCCCAGGGTGTCGTCCGACCGAAGCCGTTCGATCCCCGCGAACGGGGAATCGAGGGGCGTGGACCCGCTGGTCAGGTCGAAGTGCTCGCCTGGGGTGATCAGCGGATCGTCCTGAGTCGGCCGGTGCGCGCGTGGGAGATCGCCGAACTCGGCGACGGGCGTTGGGTGATCCTGGCCGGCGGCGTCGATCCGGGCCTCGACATCTACCTGTTCGACCCTCGATCCGGCGAGGTCATCGGTCTGCCGTTCCACGTCTCCGACGGCCTGCGTCTGCCACCGACGTTCGCGTCGGGTCTGGGGTCGTGGCCGCTGTTCGAGTTGCCGTCCTTGTTCGTGCTCGCGGTCGAGCGTCGCGGGCGGATTCGTTGCCTCGCGGTCGATGCCTCGCGTCAGGTCCCGCGGGAATTGGCGTCCCTGGACTTGCCGATGACCGTGCGCGATCTGCGCGTCAGCCACGATCCGGAGACGGAGCAGGTGCGCGTCGAGTTCGACGGCGCAGACGCCGTGCTCGAGTTCGTCCATCCGCTCGCGCCCCGATTGCTCGCCGAGCCGAGGTACGTCGACCTCGGGGACGTGCCGCCTGGTGCCCGCGTGCAGCGCACCATCGTCGTCCGGAACGGTGGCCGTCGCCCGCTGCGGGTCGGTGCGTCCGCCACCGCGGGGCTCGAACTCGTCGGCGGTGGCAGCCTCCAGATCGAACCGGGCGAGGCCCGCGAACTCTCGTTGACCGTGGACGTGCCCG
Source organism: Planctomycetota bacterium (assembly GCA_020425915.1). GTDB lineage: Bacteria > Planctomycetota > UBA1135 > UBA1135 > UBA2386 > JAGQQZ01. Next base: position 13,401 of record JAGQQZ010000324.1, read on the forward strand.
CTTCCGGGAGCGTCCGAGGTTCGGTGCGGCTCGACAGTCCCGTCGTCGGAGCTTCGGTGTCGATCGCGGTGCGCGGTTCGGTCGTGGCGACTGCGATTCCGGACGGAACGAAACCGCCCGACCCGTCGACGCGGAGCGCCGGTCCGGATCGCCGACCGACCGAGTTGCAGGCGGGCGACGGATCGGCACGGTCGAACACGTTGCCCGTTCTCGGCGCGGAGCTCGCGCGATCGATCGAACTGCGTCGGCTGGACCGAGGGCGGATCAGCGCAGAAGGGCTGGCCGCGTTCTGGCGCGATCTCGAGGTGGCGTCTGGGCGTGGGGGGGCGGACTCGCTCGTGCTGCGCAACGACGACACGGGGCAGGTCCGGTCGGTTGCTCGATCGGAGCCGCAGCTGGTCCTGGACGCGATCGTGGGAGACTCGCTCAGCGTGGCGCTCGCACGCGATGGGTTGATGTCGGCGTTCCTGCCGTTGGCGGTGATTCGGCCGAGTCTGAGAATCGAACGCGGCACTTGTGCAGTGCGGACGGCGCCGAACCGGAGCTTTCTGCTGTGCTCGGTCGCGATCGACGAACGCCGCCGGCCCGTCGAGGTGCTGGCGGCCGTGCGCGGGGTGGCCGACGCAACCGGGGACGCACGGATCGCGGTTTCGTCGATCGCCGTCGGATCGGGACCGGCGCACTTCGTCGTCGCCGAGAGCGCGCGGTCTCCCGACCGGCTCGCCTGGTCGGACGTCGTCACGCTCGCAGAGTGACGAACCGCCGGCTGCGCAACGAGGCGCTGCCCGCGATCAGGCGCCGACCAGGTCGGTCGACAAGTGTTGCTGGACGATCTTCCAGTCGTCGCGAATCCGCACCACCGAGAACGTCACGCGGCCGCTCTGCTCGACGCCACGGCCTTCCGGGTCGACATGTTCGATCCGCCACTCGCCACTCGCCGTTCCGAACGAATCGTCGAAGATCTGGATGTCGAGGTCCTTCAACTCGAGCTTGACCGAGTCCATGTAGCGGAACTCCTGGTCCAGGATCTCCTCGTACGAGCCCCAGCCGTGGTCGGTGCGCCCCGAGGGGTCGAGATTCACGAACCGCTTGTCGGTCCAGAAGTGCGACCGGAACAACTTCATGTCCTGGGCGTTGTATGCCTGCCGCATGCTGCGGAAGAAGTCGTCGAGGTCTTTCGTCAGTTCTACGCTCATGGCGGCTCGGAGGCTCGTCGTCGTTCGTTTTGCCGAGGGCAGACCGCCGTGGACGGTGGCGGCCGTTCTCCTGGTGCCTCAGCGCGAGATGTGGCTGTAGAAGGTTTCTTTCTGTCTCTCGTAAACGACCTTGCCGTTGACGATCGCGGTGTCGACGAGGCTGGCATAATGCAGGGGGTCGCCCGTCAGAATCAAGAGATCGGCGTCCTTGCTCGGCTCGATCGAGCCGATTCGAGCGTCGACGCCGAGCATCTTGGCCGCGTCCAAGGTGATGGTTCGAAGCCCCTTACGGTTGTCGAGGCCACCACGGACCGCGTACGCGGCGTCGACGTGCAGTGTGTTCACGTCCTGACCGTAGAGGCCCATCAGCGTCAGGTTCGACGTCGGTGACATCACCGCCACCGGCACGCCGGCGTCCGCGAGGATCGCCGCCGACGCGAGATTCGAACCCGTGATGTCGGGATTGCCCTCGTCGGGCTCGACGCGGCTACGTGGTTCGAGGATCGCCATCGAGCCGGTGCGGGCGATTCGGTCCGCGTAGACCCACCCTGTGATCGGGCGGTTGAACACGACCCCGCGGCCGAGCAACTCGGCGACTTCTAGCCCTTGGCGGACCTTCTCGTTGTCGCTGTTCGTCGGGCCGCCCATGAACCAGCCGCGCGAGGCGTTGCCGAGGTCGATCCAGAGCAGCTTCTTGCCTGCCAGGAGGTCGAGGATCTCCTCGGTCCCGCGCGGTGGTTTCGGCGGCTTCGGGTCGTCCTTCTTCTTGCCGCCCTTCGCGGAGTCCTTGCCGTCGTTCGACTTCTTGTCCTCCGACTTCCCGGCGGAGGACTTCTGCTCCTCCTCGAACTTGGCGACGGCGTCGAGGTGCTCACGCGCCTGGTCGACCAGTTCGCGCAGTTTCCGCCATTGCTGGCGATCCAACGGCATCCGCATCGACAGGATCGTGTCCGTCGCGCACAGCATGCCCTCGAGGTCGCCGGGCGCGAGCTTGAGGACGGCACTCTTGCCGCGTGGGACGTCCCGACCCTCATTCGCCATCATGCCGAACGAGGTGATGCCTGCGGCGAGCCCGAGCTTGATGCTCGGATCCCAAGGGTTCAGTCCGTCAGCGACCTCTTCGAGGCGGAACGTGCCCGGTGCGCCGAAGCCGCTCGACCCGACCGACACGAAACCGGGGGACACGGCCTTGCCGGTCGCATCGATCTCGGTGGCTCCGTCGGGGACGTCGAGGTCGTGACCGACGGCCTCGATCTTGTCGTTCTTGATCAGGATCGATGCCCGTCGCAGCATCGAACCGGTGCCGGTGTAGACGTCGGCGCCACGGATCACGGTGAAACGATCCTCCTCCGCGTCCGCCGCGTCGTCGTCCTTCGTCTCGCTGGGTCGATCCTCGGCGGTGTCGGTCGGTTGGGACGTGGGCTTGGAATCCGGTTCGTCCTGCGCGACCAGGTGAGACCCGAACGACAGGAGGATCGGGAGCACGTACTTGGTGATCATCGTGCTGCTTCCTTTCCGACGGGCTGGCCGTCGTAGAACACCGTGACGAGGCGAGACGTCGGTGCGAGCGGGTCGCCGGAGAACAGCAGGAGATTCGCCCGCTTGCCCTTCTCGACGGTGCCGACGTCCTTCTCGACGCCGAGCATCGCTGCGGGGATGGACGTGACACCGCGCAACACGGTGTCGGCGTCGGCGCCGTGGCGGACCAGTTCCATCAACTTGTAGAACAGGTCGCGAACCTCGAACCGCGTATCACCGACGAGGTAGCCGACTTCGATGCCCGCCTTGCGCAACTCGGCACCGGGGTCGTGGAGCACGCGGGTGTAGTGCGGGGTGCGGAGCTCGGGCTCGATCAGGATGCGCGCGCCCACTTCCGAGACGGCTTCCGGTTCGAGCCAGAGGCTGCCACCGAACGCGTTGTCGTTCGGGGCGACCAAGGTGACCGCGAACTCGTAGTCGTCGATCGCCTCGACGTAGTGGGCGAGCTCTTGGCTCGTGCTCACGACGAGCATCGCGCTCCGCTTGCCTTCGAGCAGGTCGGCGATCGCCTCGGCGTTCGGGTCCTTCTTCTTCTCGGGCTTCTTGTCCGCGGGCTTCTTGTCGTCGCTCGCCGGCTTGCCGTTCGGTTTCGGCTTCTCGCCCGGCTCGGGCTTGGGCTTCGGCTCGGGCTTCGGCTCGGGTTTCGGTTCGTCACCCGGTTTCGGTTCGGGCTTCGGCTCGTCGCCCTTCTTCGGCTTGTCGCCCGACTCGTCGGACGGCTTCGAATCCGTCGGCTTCTTGGCCGACTCCGACTTGTCCGGCTGCTTCGGCTCCTCCTTGGGCTTGTTCCGATCGTCGAGCGCCTTCTTGCCGGCGTCGAGCGCCGACTTGATCGCCTTCTTGACGCTCGAGTTGGGGGCGCAGCCGATCACGAGATAGGTGTCGTCGTCGAGTACGAAGCCGTCCGCAGTCTCCTTGTCCAACGCGACGCGGGCCGCCTGTCCAGGAAAGCCGAGTCCCATCGGAGCGATCGCGAGAGTCGTCACGCCCGCCGCGAGCAGCTCACCGAACACGTCCTGTCGGGCATACAGCGAGTCCGAGACCTTCGAGCCGGCCTTGCTGACGGGTGACGACTGGCGCGTCGACCGCACTCGGAAGCGGCCGTGGAACTGGTCGGCCGGCGCCGTTCGGCGTGTGCCGCTCAGGCCGGCCTGCGACCAGGCGCTGACCAGTCCAGGCATCACCGTGCCGCCATCGGCGTCGACGACCTCGGCGCCCGCCGGGATCTTCACCTTCGCGCCGACGGCCTTGATCCGGCCGTCCTGGATCAGCACGGTGCCGGACTCGATCGGTTCGCCGGCGAGCGTGAGGATGCGCGCGTTGCGGATCGCGAGGGGTCGCTCCTGCTGCGCCGAGGCGTGGGCGGCGATGAGCGAGAGCAGCGTCGTCGTGATCAAGTGCTTCATGATCAGAACCGCGGGCGTTCCGCGTTCCTCCGGTATGCGATGTTGCCGTTGACGACGGTCATCTCGACCGCGTTGCGTGGATCGAGTGGGTCGCCGTCCCAGAACACGAGGTCGGCGTCCTTGCCGACGACGAGCGATCCGACCCGATCTTGGACGCCGACGAATCGGGCGGCGTTGATGGTGATCGCCCGCACGCCGACTTCCCACGGCAGACCGAGTCGCACCGCCATCGCGGTCTGGAGTTGGAGTTGCTCCTGGGGGATGACCGGAGAGTCCGTGTTGATGCCGATGCCGTCACGTCCGAGTCCGCGGACCGGATGACGGAAGCCGTGCCGACCACCCGAATACCAATTCGCGGCGAGTCCCTCGAACCGTCCACGCTCGTAGTTGAACTGGAACTGGCGCGGGCCGTTGCTGACCGGAACGCCGCGCTTCCAGGCCTCCTCGCTGAGCCGATACGCGTCGAACGTGCCGTGCACGATCACCGTCCAGAGCCCGAACTCGTCCCGCAGCTCGCGCAGCGTCTGCAGCGCCACCTGGTAGATCTGAGTGTGAACGCAGACCGGGTACTCATGGCGGAACAGACCGCGCAGGTACTCGAGTGCTGGATCGAACTGCGGCTTGGGGCCCTTGCCAGCGTCGAAGTCCTCCCAGGCCTGGTAGTACTTCTGGCCGCGCTCGAGCGTCATCCGAAGACCGTGATTCATGCCCATGTGGGTCATGCCGAGGTCGCCGGCGTAGCGCTCGGGGTTGCCGGCCTGGGCGATCTTCAGACAGCCGGGGAAGCGCACCAGCGCTTCGTCGGGCGACCGGCCCCAGGTCTTCGTCAGCGTGCCGAAGCCGCCCATGTTCGACCCCGAGCCGGGAATCAGCATCACCGTCGTCACTCCGCCCGCGAGCGCGTTGCGCAACATCTCGTGATCCATCGTGATCAGGTCGAGCGTCCGCATCTCGGGGTTGGTCTGGTGCAGAGTGTCGTTGAGTTCGAATCCGCGGCCCGCGATGTGGCAGTGCAGTTCGATGTATCCCGGTAGACACCACGAGTCGCCGGCGTCGACGAGTTCGAATCCGTCGGGGATGGCCGTCTCGGCGGCTCGACCGATCGCGACGATCTTGCCGTCCTGACTCAGGACGATCGCGTCGTCGATCGGGTCGCCCTCGACCGGGATCACCTTGGCACACCGGAAGGCGAGCTTCGGGCTCTCGACCTTGTCGGGGCCGAGTTTGGCGATCTTCGGGACGTCCGGTCGGTCGCCGTAGTAGATGTCGATCGAGAGATCGCCCTGGGCGATCGCGGACGCGGTGGCCGCGAGCGATGCAGCGATGATCGCGAGGGTTCTCATCGTTCACTCCTCGTGCCGCGCGCGTCGTAGGCGATGCGGCCGTTGCAGACGACGAGCAACACGCGGCTCGTCAGTTCGAATGGGTTGCCCGAGAACACGACCAGGTCGGCGTCCTTGCCACGTTCGAGGCTGCCGACGCGGTCGTCGAGCTTGAACATCCGCGCGGCGTCGATCGTGAGCGCCTCGAGCGCGGCTTGCGGGTCGAGTCCCCAGCGGATCGCGTGGGCGACGTGCAATGGCAGGTACTTCGCCCCGGCCGTATCGCCGGTGCCGAACGCCAGTTCGGCGCCGCGATCCGCGAGCCTCGCGGCCGCGTTGACCAGATCGCCGCGCTCGTGCGAGACGATCGCCGGGCCTAGGACGATCGGTGGCGCGTCGGCGCCGAGGATCTCTGGTGTCTCGATCGCGTCGGAGACGCCGGTCATGACGAACGGCATCTCCTCCTTGCGGAAGAACTCGAGCACCGCCTGAACGGCCGGCGCGCGGTCCGACTTCACGACCAGCGGGATCTTCTTCTCGACCCAGGCGCGAACCGGTTCGAGCGACTCGTCGACCTTCGGGGCCTTCGGCTTGTCGTCCTCGTCGTCGTCTTCCGACGCACTCGCCTCGACGCGTTCGCCTTCGATCGTCGCCTGTTGGCCCATGACCGAGAGCGTCCCGGTGAGCTTGTCCGCCTCGACCGTGGCTTCGAGATCGGCCGAGTTGCCCATCAGCTTCGCGCTGCCGGTGAGCTTGCCGTTCTCGAACTTGCCGTTCTCGATCGTGCCCTCCTGCGGCAGCTTGTTGCCGTCGATGCTGACCTCGACCGAGCCGGTCACCGCGGTTCCGTCGAGTTTCAGTTTCATCACGACCTCGACAGCGAACGGCATCGGCAGTCCGCCGAGTTCACATTCCCACCGACCCGAGATCGGATCGCCCTCCGCCGGCTTCGCGCTGCTCTCGGATTCCTCGGCTTTCTTGACCTTGCCCGCCTTCCAGTCGGCGAGGGCCTTCTCGTACTTCTCCCAACTCTCGATGTACTTCTTGCCGCGCGACATCAGGTCGGCGAGTGGTTTGGTCGAGTCGGGCCCGATCTCGTCGTGCACGACCCGCAGCGCGGCGATCTCCTTGAGGATCGCGGACTCGTCGTCACTCGCCCCGGTCTTCACCGCCGTCACGCGTCCCGAGACCGACGAGCCGTCGGATCCCGCGACCAGCAGGGTCGTGAGGCCCGCTTCCAGCGCCTCCTCGAACACGGGATCGTCGTGCCGGATGATCTCGTCGATCTTCTGCGCCGCGGTGCCGCTCGGCACGCCGACGCCGTCGCCGGACAGCCCCGCGCTGGTGAACGAGTTGATGAAGCCCGGGGTCACGACCGCGTCACCGAGGTCGACGACGCGGGCTCCGTAGGGAACCGCGAGTTCCTCGCCGACCGCCTTGATCTTGCCGTCGGCGACGATCACGGTCGCGTCGCGCAGCACGGGTCCGGCGGCCGTGATGATGCGGTCTGCTCGGATCGCGAGCATGTCGGTCTCGAACGTGCGCTCGAACGCCGGGACGCCGTCGACGAACGTCTTCTCGACCAGTGTGCCGACGGCGAACGGTTCGCCGCTGAGCACGAGGAAGTCCGCGTCATGCCCGGGCCGGAGCGAGCCGACGCGATCCGCGACGCCGATCGTGGCCGCGGCGTCCGTGGTGATCGCACGCAGCGCGACCTCCGGCTCGAGTCCGTGACGGATCGCGATGCCGGCGATGAACAGGAAGTCCGCCATGTCGGCGTTGCGCTCCGGCGCGAGCGCCACCGGTACCCCGGCCCGCGCCAGCACGGCCGCGTTCGAGAGTTCGTTCCGGGGTGATTCGTCGGTCCGGTCCTCGCCGCCCTGGTTGGGGGCGCTGAGCGCGACCGGGATGCGCACGACGACGTGCGCACCGGACTTCGCGATCCTGCCGGCGATCCGGTCGACCTCGAACGGGTCGTCGAGTGTCAGGCGGACGCCGAGGCGCTTCGCGAATTGCAGCGCGCGGACGATGTCGGCGGCCTCGCGCGCGGCGATCCGCAACGGGAGTTCCCCCGACACGACTTCGCGGAGTGCGGCCGGGTCGTATCGGTGTTCGACCATCGTCGAGAGCGCGGTCGACTCACCACGTGCCGCGCGATCGAACAGGTCCCGCAGCACGGCGAGTTGTGAGATCCGCGCCGATGGGTACTGCCGCCGTGCCGGTACGAGCGGATCGTCGTCGCTCGGGCTCAACGTCGGCTCGAACAGGGTCGGGGCACGCGTGCTCTCGGCACCGAGCGTGATCTGCAGCGCGTTCGACTCGTCGAGCGTTCGCGCGATCGGATCGTCGCCGAACAGCTTCACGACCGATCCCTGACCGGACACCAGACGGTCGGTGTCCATCCCGAGGTATGCGGTCGTGACACCGCCGGACAGCGCACGGCGGAACTCGCGGTCGAAGTCGAACCCGTCGAGTGCGACGAAGTCAGGCGTCACGTGGTAGTCCGTCGTACGGAGGTCCGCGAGGACCGAATCCGCGGCGACGATGCCGGGCATGACGACCTTGCCGCTCGCATCGAGGATCGGCATGTCGTCGGGCGCCTTCCCCTCGACGATCGAATCGATGCGACCGTCCCGGACCACGAGCCAGACGCCGTGTAGTGCGGGACCATCGCCCGGATAGAGCGTTCCGCAGTGCACGGCGAACGTGCCGCGGGGCGTCTCGTCGGGCGTGTGCGGCGCGGCGAGCCAACTGACCGCGATAGCGAGGATCAGGCCGACCATCAGTTTCCGCTGCCCTTGCCGCCGAACAGGTGTTGCAGGCGGAGGTCGTCCGCGCGCTCGTAGACGACCTCGCCTTCGAGCAGCACGGTCTCGACCCAGGTCGTCGCCTGGATCGGGTCGCCGGTCAGCACCTGGAGGTTCGCGATCTTGCCGGGCTCGATCGAGCCGAGGTCGTCACCGAGTCCGAGCAGCTTGGCCGGCTCGACGGTCAGGGCGCGCATCGCGGTCTGACGGTCGACGCCGTTGCGCACTGCGGTCGCGATCTGCCACCACGGGTAGCGAGACGGGCTGCCGATGTTGTTCGAGATGCCGAGGACCAGCGAGATCCCGGCGGCGTCGAACACCTTCACCGGGCTGACGAGCGACTCCTCCTCGGTGATCGGGTCGGTCTCCCAGAACTCGAGCGCGTTCCAGTCGAGGACGACCGGGAGTCCGAGCTGTGCCAACGCGTGCGCTGCCTTGTAGGTTTCCGGTCCGGCGACGAGCACGAGGTCGAGGTCGGCCCAGGTCTTCTTCATGCGCCCGACCTCCGCGACGTCGGCGGTCCCGCCCACGTAGAGGTAGCCGCGGAGCTTGCCATGGATGAGGTCCACGACCGCCTGCTTCTCCTCGGGGTGCTTCTCTTCGAACTCCTTTTCGTCGGTCGCGCCGGCAGCCTTCTCCCGCTCGAACTCCGCGCGCTTGCGCTCGAGTTCCTGCTCCGCGTCGCGTGCGTCCTCGAGCGTTCGGCGCAGCTTGCGGATCTGCGCGACCTTGCCCGCGTCGCTCGAGCCGAGCGAGAGCTTGAGTCCCGAACGATCGCGCATCGCCATGTCTTCGACGGTGGCCCCGGTCGGACGCAGCACCATCCCGGTGCCGCCGAGCAGGGTGCTGTTGCCGGGCATGACGTTCATGCAGCCGACGCCGTTGCGCAAGGCTTCCTCGAAGAACGAGTCGGACGGGTCGACACCGTCCGCGACCGACAGGAACGGCACGTTCTCCATGCGTTCGTTCGCACCGTCCATGCCGCCCGAGCAGTGGGCGATCACCCACGTCGGCATGACCGTCTTGTCGCTCGCGTCCACGACCTTCGCGTTCCACGGGATCTCGATGTTCGGGCCGACCTGGGAGATCCGGCCGTCCTCGATCAGGATGACGGCGTTGTCGAAATCGCTGCCGGTCATCGTGATGACCTTGCCGGCCTTGACCGCGACGATCTCCTGTGCGACCGCGGCGGTCGAGATCGAGAGGGCGAGCAGCAGCCCGAGGGTGACGTGGGAGTGATTCATCGGATTTGGACTCCGTCGATGTAGACGGCCGTGGCGCGAGAGGTGGGGTCGAAGGGAGAACCCGTCCAGAGGACGAAGTCTGCGTCGCGGCCCGCGGCGAGCGAGCCGACTCGGTCGTCGATGCCGAGGATCTGGGCGGGGACGAGCGTGATCGCGGCGAGCGCGACGTCCTGGTCCACGCCGTTTCGTACGGCCATCATCGCCTCCCCGACGAG